>JAUWPO010000155.1 GCA_030611505.1 Chloroflexota bacterium | reverse complement strand
GACTACACCGAACCCGGTAGTTCATTGGGTCGCAGCGATACCATCATCCTCACGACAATTGATCCCTTTGAACCTTATATTGGTATGTTATCTATTCCACGCGATTTATGGGTGATGATACCTGGTGTAGGCGAGAACCGCATCAACACTGCCCATTATTTTGCAGAAATACAAGAAACAGACAGCGGTCCCCGAGCGGCAATAGTGACAATTGAAACTAATTTCAGGGTAAATGTCGATAATTATATTCGCATCAAGTTCGAGGGCTTTCGAGAAATGGTAACTGCAATGGGAGGCGTAGATATTGAGCTGTCCAAGCCAATGGCCGGCTATCCTCCAGGAAAATATCATCTAAAGGGTAGAAAAGCGCTTGCTTTTGTCCGGCATAGACAAAATTCGGATGATTTCTTTAGAATGGAAAACGGACAGTTCATGATGAAGCAGGTTCTTTTACAAATGCTCAATCCGATCAATTGGCCTCGCTTACCAGCAGTAATGAACACGTTTTCTAATTATGTTGACACGGATATTCCAACCTGGTTATGGCCTCGACTGATATTTGCCATCTTGCGCACCGGTCCGGATGGCATCGACAGCCGTACCATTAATAGGGATATGACGACGCCAGTTATCACAGAGGCAGGAGCCAACGTTCTTATTCCAGATTGGAGTAGAATAAATCCTTTCATCATCGAGATGTTCGGGCAATAATTTGTCCACCATAAACTCAATTTACCTTTGCACCTTGTTGGGTTTGGAATTCATCAATATGCCAATAAAAGTTGTTTCCAAGAATCGGAAAGCAAAATACGAATATTTCATCTTCGAGCAATACGAGGCTGGGATAGTATTACAGGGCAGTGAAATTAAATCAATTCGTGCAGGACAAGTCAGTCTAGCCGAAGCTTATGTACGCATTGATAGTGGGGAAGCATGGATTATTGACCTACATATAGCACATTATGAACAAGCTGGCATATTTAACCATGAACCAAGGAGACCACGAAAATTATTACTGCACAGGCGTGAAATCCGTCATCTATGGGATCAAGTACGCAAAAAAGGCGTAACAATTATCCCTCTTAAAATGTACTTAAAGGATGGACTCGCCAAAGTGGAGATTGCTATTGTTAAAGGGAAAAAGCTTTATGATAAGCGGCAGGTAATTGCCAACCGTGATGCACAACGTGAAATAGATCGCCAATATCACGGAAAATATAAATAGATTTCCACCCTCATTCGACGATCTATAGGATTCTTGAACTTTTTTGGAAATAATATGCTCCGCAATAATTTGATTGCCACATTGATCGCTTTTGGGACAGCACTTGTCTGGCTGAGGATAAATAACTTTGCTGCTCAAAAACATTGGATCAGCAGTCACCTCAGCCGAAAATTCATTCACATTGGAACCGGACCAATCTTTGTCCTCTGTTGGCTGTTGTTCAATAATAATCCGGGAGCGCGTTTTATGGCAGCATTGGTCCCCTTGACCATCACAATCCAGTTCATCCTGGTCGGTCTGGGTGTGATCCGTGACGAAGCCGCTGTGCAAGCCATGTCCCGCACTGGAGATAGGCGCGAGATTCTTCGAGGTCCACTTTATTATGGGGTTATTTTCGTTATCATCACCCTCCTTTACTGGAAATATACACCTATTGGAATAGTTGCTCTAATGATGGTCTGCGGTGGAGATGGTCTGGCCGATATTATTGGTCGTAGATTTGGTAAATCAAAGTTACCTTGGAATGGCAGTAAATCTTGGGCCGGGAGCCTCGGAATGTTCTTCGGCGGCTGGAGTTTGTCGATAATAATTGTAGCCATATATATCTATGCTGATATATTTTCTGGACCGTTAACCATTTATATACCAGCAATTATTTTGATCGCTGTCGCAGCTACGATAGTCGAAACTCTCCCCATCCCTGACATCGATAATATTAGCATCGCTTTAGTTTCCCTTGTATTGGGACATCTACTTTTTTGAAATAACAATTACATTAATGATAGAACGACTGCATTGACGTATATAATATATTTTGATATCATTCATCAAAATTGAAGTATTACATCCAATTCACAAAAAGGAACTTTATATGCTCGCTGACCAGACACAAACCGAATTAATTTCTCTCACCCCTTCAGCTGTACAAGCCATAAATGTATTGCTTGAAAAGCGGGATCTTGAAGGCTATGCGCTTAGGATTTTCGTTTCAGGCGGAGGTTGCTCGGGCTTGCAATATGGAATGGCGCTCGACAACAACATGAGGACAGGTGATGTAACAGCTGAATTCGACGGGGTGAAAGTCGTTATTGATGACGTGTCCATTAATTACATGAGAGGTTCAACTGTCGATTACGTTGACGATCTAATTGCGAGCGGTTTCAAGATTGATAATCCAAATGCCACCGCCTCATGCGGATGCGGTACTTCCTTCAATACTGGCAGCGAAGGCAATACCCAAGATGGTAGTTCAGGATGCAGCAGTTGCTACTAATAACAATTTGATCAATAATAAGACCGGCTTATCGCCGGTTTTTTTTATTCTATCTCGCGCTTAAAAACGAAATAATCACTCCAAACAATCCTACTACAGCCATACCAATGATGATAAATCCCATTGGTATTCCACCAGGACTTGCTACGGGTTCTTGCGCCGGAAACGTGGGCATTGTGATGGGCGGAGGTGCAGTATAAGTTGGCAACTGGGTTGGAGGGACTTCAACTAGGAATTGAGCAGCTAATGTAGGGTCAATTGTAGGAGTCACTTTAGGAGTAGGCGTATGTGGAGGTTCTACCACGGTCAGAGTTCCTCTTATATCAACCAGATCCGACCATATCCACGCCACACCACCCGGCACACCCGGGTAAGCAATTTTGATCCAATCACCACCCGTAGACCGCCCAAGGGCGGGTACTTGCTGACCTGCGACAAGAACACCGACAATTTCATATCCGACCGTTGATGGACCGGCGCGCACATTCACAAACCCTTGGTCATTATCAAGTACAACGGCTATTGCCCCAATTGGAGTTCCAGTTACCGTGGGTATAGATCCCGTTGGGATTTGCGCTAATTCATCAGCGTTTACAAACGAAACCTGATATAAGAACGGTAATATAAAAAATGGGAATAACAATATTATCTTAAATCGGTTTTTCCAGAGAAGCATATTCTCTCCAGGGAATTAATCCCAAGTTTCGCAACGGCGATTATAATCTAAATCTAAGATTGAGTGTATAAATTAGAATAATTTCTATCCATTAATACCTTTTACCGTTTATCACAAGAAAAATAGCTGAGATGGAACAAAGAATATTTCACGGCACAATAACAACCAATGACATCGCGCAGTCACTAATCAGCGAATTTAACCACGGTAATCTGCATGCTCAACAATTCGGCAAAGGGAAACGAGTTTTAGTGCAGATAGCTACTCGCCATCGCCCGACATCTGGCGGGCACACCGCAATCAGCGTAGACCTCCGTCAGGTTGAAGATGGTGTCTCTATACAAATAGGAAAACAATCGTGGATGGGGGTAGCCGCCAGCTTCGGTCAAACAGCACTTGAAGCTTTGCGTAACCCATGGAGATTAATTCACCGCTTGGATGACCTGGCACAAGATTATGAGTACTTGCAGTTGTCTGACGATATCTGGTCCGTGATTGAATCCACTGCCAACGCTCACGGTGCAACCTTTGAGCTTTCCGAACGCCTGCGTCGGGTTGTATGTCCATATTGCATCACTGCCAACCCTGTGGGTGAGCCAAATTGTATAGCATGCGGTGCCCCACTAGGCAGACAACAACCACGTACATGCCAATACTGTGGCTTTGCTGTAAAAACCAATGAACAAGTTTGCCCAAATTGCGGAAAGCCTCAAACTTAAAAAATTTTGTTGTTCAAAGGGCAAATTTTAATAGAAACTCATCACCGATTTTAATTATCCACACCCAATAATGTACAATCTTCAATCAGGGAGTGCGTAGTAGGGTGAGTGCCTCTGTGATTAATAGTAATAAGTTCGTTTGACTATCCTCATTATGATTCGTTTTTGTTCTGGCCTTCAGTCGGGTTTCTAATCGCAGAAGATCAGGAAGTGCTTCTAAATATCCAACTCTGCCTATAAATTTTACCGACAGTTTGCGTATTGGTATAGATGTTCCCCTATCATTGGCTATATTGATAAGATGACCCCCTGCACAAGAGCAAACGCTCAATAAATGGATGATTTGCTCTTCCGCATAAGGATCAATTTCTGCCAGTTGTATCAGAGCCAAAATTTCCCGTAGATCGATCTGAGATAAGTAATTTACTAAAGTTAACCGCACATCTTCTGTTGAGAGATTATCTGGTGAATCTGTCTTTAGAATACCAGCTAGTACTCTTACGATATATGCACGCAGTGTGAAATCTGGTTCTACAATCCTTGTAGCCAATAGATATGTGATTAACGGCGATCTGCGAACTACATCAAATTCAATTAAACGTTCGAAGCCTCTCTTTCGTTCGCTTAACTCAGGAGAAGAAATTGCTTCGGCTGATTCCCAAAGCTGATGAATCTGATCCAGAGAGAATTCGTTTATATTTTTCAATTCTTATCCCAAATAGCCGCGAGTTATAATATCCCTTTGGCGTGGTCAATCACATTTTCTACTGATAAACCGAATTTCTCGTATACAGTTTCATAAGGAGCAGAAGCGCCATACCTCTCGATAGAAATAATCGTCCCTCGATCACCAACCCAACGATCCCAACCTTGGGATATACCTGCTTCAATTGACAATCGCGCGTGTACATTGGGCATTAATACCGAATCTTTATATTCTTGGTCCTGGGCAGCAAACAACTCCCAACTAGGGAATGAAATCAATCTTACATTCACTCCCTCCGCAGCCAGTCTCTTACCGGCTTCAATAATCAAGCTAACTTCCGATCCGCTAGCCATCAAGATTATTTCAGGTAGACCTTCACCGAGATCAGCCAGTACATAAGCACCATGCTGCAACCCTGACGCGGAAGAGAATACTTCCCTATCCAATGTTGGGAGATTTTGTCTCGTCAAAGCTAGTGCTGTTGGACCATCTCTCCGAGAGATTGCTAATCGCCAGGCCTCGCTGACTTCATTCGCATCTGCAGGGCGAATTACAACCAGTTTTGGAATAGTACGGAGTGCAGTTAATTGCTCTATAGGTTGATGGGTTGGTCCATCTTCACCAAGCCCAATGCTATCGTGAGTGAAGACCCAAATGCTGGGATAGCCAGATAGAGCAGATAATCGGATTGCTGGTCGCATGTAGTCTGAGAAAACCAGGAATGTTCCCCCATA
>JAUWPO010000020.1 GCA_030611505.1 Chloroflexota bacterium | reverse complement strand
TCTGCGATCAGATTCGCAAAAGCAAAACCGAGAACCGTAACCAATGTCACAGCTTGCAGGAGCGGTAAATCCCGGCGGTCAATGGCAAACACCATCAATCGCCCTAACCCGGGGTAATTAAATACATTCTCGATCACAATCAAACCACTGATTAGCCAGCCGAAACTTATGGCTATAACAGTGATGGTTGGCAGGAGAGCATTACGCAGCACGTGTTTCACGACCACCGTCCGCCGGTTAATTCCTTTCAAGATGGCAGTGCGCGTATAATCTGCCTTCAATTCTTCCACGACCCCCGCTCTCGTCAAACGTGTGATATAAGCCAACAGCACAAAAGTTGCTGTCAAGGCAGGCAGGATCAGCATGGGCAGCGATTCCATGAATGAAGCGCCGGGTTTGATCGATGAATTGGCGGGCAATATCCGCAATTTGAAGGAGAAGATCTGGATTAATACCAGACCGGTGACAAATTCCGGCAATCCCACAACGGATAATGAGGAAACGCTGATTATATTATCGGAAGCCTTATTCTCATTCAGACCAGCGATCACACCTAAAAAGACTGCCAAGGGAACAGAGATAATTATTGTGATAAATGCCAGCATCAGAGAGTTGCGCAGCCTCCCCAGAACCAAAGGTCTGATCTCCGACTTTGTGCTGAAAGACTGCCCCCAATCACCGGTGACGAAGTCACCCAACCAGCGTACATATTGCACCGGCAGGGGATCATTTAACCCCAGTTCTTCCCGCAGCGCTTGCACCTGTGCTTCACCAGCTTCACGTCCTAAGATAACTCGAGCGACATCACCGGGCAGGAATTGAGTGACGGTAAATATAATCAGCGAGGTGAGAACAAAGGTAAGCGCCAGGAAACCAATGCGCCTAAGGATGTAACGTCCCATAAATCACCTTTACTATCAACGGTCTCATGATCCTGCTCTCACTCTTGCTTTATCATATTCTTCTGCTTTGCTCCCAACTCCTCAACGGGAATATGGCAATAGATGCGATTACCGTTCGCGTCCATTTGCCAGACGGGTTTTTTACTCACACAGATATCACCCAAGAAGTGCGGGCAGCGGGTGTGGAACGGGCATCCCGAAGGGGTATTTACAGGGCTTGGAACGTCACCTTTTAACCGTATACGCCCCTGCTGGATGGATGGATCAGGTATGGGAACCGCCGAAAGCAGTGCTTCAGTATAAGGATGGTAGGGCGGTTTAAAGAGGTCCTGCGACCGTGATACTTCCATCAACTTGCCCAGATAAATTACCGCAATAACATCTGCCAGATAGCCAACGACCGCTAGATTATGGGATATGAACAGCATGGTGGTTTCATGTTCGATTTGCAACTCATTGAGCAAATTCAATATCGAGGCTTGAACAGAAACATCAAGAGAAGAAACCGGCTCATCTGCCACGAGCAATCCGGGATTGGTTGCAAAGGCGCGGGCGATCGCCACCCGCTGCTTTTCGCCCCCACTTATTTGATTTGGCATGCGAAACGCATAATCAGGAGGCAGTTGGACAGCTTTTAACAAATTAGCGACCTCTTTATCGGCTTCCCGGCGGGATTTTTTTGCCAACCTCATCAACGGGCGGCGCATTGAAGCACCTATGCTTAGATACGGATTCAAGGCTTGCTCCGGATTCTGAAAGACCATTTGCAGTTGGTGCAAAGTTTTAAAATCGCGCCTGGAAAGTGCAGGAGGCAGCGAGATCCCGAACAAATCTATATCACCATTCGTTCGTTCGACCAGACCAACAATAGCCCGTCCTAAAGTCGTTTTTCCGCTCCCACTTTCACCGACCAGACCTAACGTTTGCGCCCTTTGAAGCGATAGACTGATCCCGTCAACCGCTTTTACCTTTCGGGCAGGTTCCGTAATAATCACTTCCCTTATAGAACGCCGGAGGGGAAAATGAACTTCAACATCACGTAAATCCAAAATTGTGTCGCCATGTTCATTCTCATATTGATCCAGAGTAATTTCGGTGCCTTCCTTTTTAAACTCTCTGGGGATTTCTCGGGCGCTGATACTCCCAGAAGCAATCTCTTCCCAACGGTGGCAGCGCACTTTGCGACCATTATTCGTCGAAATAATCGGGGGACGCTGGGAGCATATTTGGATCGCCAGGGGGCAGCGAGGTTCAAAAACACAACCTTCGGGTCGCGCTCCCAACGCTGGAATTTGACCAGGGATCGCCCCTAATTGAACTTCGTCTTTCGTCTCTCCCAAATGCGGGACGCTGTCCAACAATCCTTGGGTATATGGGTGCAGCGGCATTCTGAATAGATCTTCCAGCGCTGCATCCTCGACCAATTCACCAGCGTAAAGGACCGCCACTCGATCACAGATTTGCGCCACCACACCCAGATTGTGAGTCACATACAGGATTGAAGACTGCAAATCGATAATAAGCTCACTCATCCGATCCAGGATCGAAGCCTGGGTGGTCACATCCAGGCTTGTGGTCGGTTCATCCAAAATCAACAAACAGGGCGTCGTGCTCAATGCCATGGCGATCAAAACCCGCTGCCGCATCCCACCGCTGATCTGGTGTGGATAACTATCCGCAACCCATTGCGGGTCGGGAAGCTGAACCATACGAAAAAGCTCCAACGTCTTGACTCTGGCGGTCTCACGATCCAAACCCTGGTGGTGACGCAAGATTTCAGATAGCTGCTCCCCTACCCGGATCGATGGATTGAGAGACGAGAGCGGATTTTGAGGCACCAGGCTCATTTCAGCACCCCATACCTGGCGCATTTCCGACGTGTTCAGGGAGAGTAAATCTCGACCATCAAATTCAATTTTTCCCGCCCGGACAACTCCCGTATCACCCAGATAACGCATGACCGCCATCGCAACGGTAGTCTTTCCCGAACCGCTCTCTCCGACCAATCCATATGTTTGACCCGCCGCGATCTGAAGTGAAAAATCTCGCACCGCATCTAACAGTAAATCCCCATACCGGTATGCGACAGTGAGATCTTCGATTATCAACGTGGGGGACTGGTCTTTAGTTATCGTGTTCATTGACTTTTACTAACCCGACTTTTGCCAGACGCGTTTGATGCCGTCGGACATCAAATTTACTCCAATAACGACCAGCGCAATTGCTCCTGCGGGGAAATACATTGCCCATGGTATCTGGAAAACGTGTACGCGAGCTTCTTTAACCATCAGACCCCAATCAGGATTAGGAGGCTGTACCCCCACTCCCAGGAATCCAAGTGAAGCAACCAGAAAAATGGCATAAGAAAACCGTAAAGCAGATTCGACGGTCAATGCAGGTAATGTGGAGGGAAGAATCTCTCGAAACAGGATATAAGGTATGGATTCACCCTGCAGCCGGGAGGCTTCAACGAAGCCGCGGGTTTTCACAGACAGGACGACACTACGCACAACACGCGCCACTATGGGTGTATAAACGATAACAATGACAATAAGCACGCTGCTGCGTGACGGACCCAATATCCCCAAAAGCAGCAGCGATAACAGCAAAGCTGGCATCGCCAGCAGACTGTCGAACAATCGCATCAAACCTTCATCGAACCAGGCGCCCATGTATCCGCTGAGCAGCCCAAAGGCTGTACCGCAGACCACAGCAAGCAGCGTGCCCAGTCCGGCTAAGGCAAGAATATCTCGGGCTCCAATCACGACCCGAGTGAATACATCTCGTCCTAAGTTATCGGTCCCAAACCAATGCTGGAGGGAGGGAGGCTGTCGCGCGTCGGCTGCGATTTGTTCATTTACCCCATAAGGAGCGATCAGCGGACCAAACAGTGCCACTGTTAAGAAAATCAAGAATATTGTAGTTCCAATGGCAGAAGAAGGCTTGGCATATAAGCCACGGAATAGACTGATTATTCGATTGGTCCGATTTGCAGCCTGGGAATACGGAGAAATTGGTTCCCTCTGTGGTTCCTTACTGCTCTGTTTATTAGAGGATAATGGTTCAGAAGAAATCGACACGCGGGAATTTAATAAAAGCCTGGTACCGGCATTGCGGTACCAGGTCATGTAAGGAATTTGTTATTGTTTAAAACTGACGTCACGGAAATCGGTTCGACCGGCAAAAGCTTTCAGATCGAAGCGATCGAACTTGTCACTGATAGCGGCAAATTGACCAAAGAAGTATGGGATTATCACCGGTCCGCGTTCTATCAGTAGCTCCTGAATATCTGCATATGCCTGGACGCGCTCATCCTCATCCAAAGTGGTGCCTGCGGTCAATGCCAACTGGTCAAATTCTTCATCGCAGAAATGAGATTCATTCCATTTAGCATCACAGACGAGCATGACATCCGGGTAGAACTGCGGGTATGGGCGCGAGCCCCAACCAGTAATGCCCAACGTGACTTCCAGCCAGCCATCATCGCCATAATAAACGCTCTCCGGTTCAACGAGAACGTTGACATCAATACCAGCTTCTGCCCATTGTTCTTTTAATACCACGGCTAAATCGGGACGGTTGCCGGTATCTGGTGTGTGCAAATCGAGGGTCAGACCATCAGGGTAGCCGGCGTCGGCCAGCAACTGACGCGCCGCTTCTACATCGCGAGCTGGGATGGGAGTATCTTCGGTGTAATAAGCCGAATATAGAGGACCGATTGGACTGTCACGTCCCACAGCGCCGTAACCTTGGGTCACCAGACTGAATATCGCATCCCGGTCAGTGGCTAACTTAAAAGCTTCTATCACTTTGGGATTATTGCCTGGTTCACGATCGGAACGCAAGCGCACCAAGTCAAAACCATTCGTGGGTATATTTATGGTGTTAACACCCGGCTCATCCTTCAGACTTTCAAATAATGCTGCCGACATGCGCATTGCCAAATCAACCTGCCCACTTCTCAGCGCGTCTACAGCCGCAGTCTCATCCGCAAAGAAGATGATCTCAAGACCTGCTAGTTTGGGTTGTCCTTCTGCCCAATAATTTGCATTGGCTGTCATTTCAATGCGATCTTCTGGGCTGTAATTTGTGACTACAAAGGGACCAGTGCCGTTAAATTGGGTTGTATCCTCTGTCTCTGCTTTCATCACCAGAGCGTGATTGTCACTTAGATCGTACAGGAAAAAGGGGTTGGGCTGATTCAACGTAAAGATTACTTCCAGATCTCCAGTCGCTTCGATGCTCTCAATATTGGCATACAGATCAGAAGTTGGATATTCCGCGTCTGGATCTCGCAAACGGTTGAACGTCCAGACGACATCTTGAGCAGTAAAAGGGCTGCCATCGTGGAAAGTGACACCCTCTGCCAGTGTAAACGTATAAACCAATCCATCTTCGCTCACGTCCCATCCTGTTGCGAGGCGGGGTATGGGGTTGCTCTGCGGATCGACATCCACCAGGTAATCGTAAATGTGGTTGGCGACCAGGACCTCACTGTCCGATGAGATCAGAGCCGGATCGGTTTGCACCAATGGCTGCATGGCGACGCGTAGAGTTCCTTCAGCCGGTGCTGAAGTTGTAGCAGCCCCTGAACATGCCTGCAGGAAAAGCATCATGATCAGGAAAACAGCCATAAACAGCGGCAGTCGCTTCTTTGTAGGTTGATTATTGGATTTCATAGATTCCTCCTTATAGTAATTGTTTACTATAAATCGAAATACATCAATATTATTAATCCACCCGGCATTAATTATATTTCAATTAAAGATATATTGCATAAATTATATCAGACACTTTGATTCAATTTAATATATCAGATTGCGGGTTAAGAACGACTAATTTTCCATATATAATGACCGTCTTGCCCGAGAAAATATGCCGGATTACGTAAAACCGAGATTCTTCGCTCCGCCCAGCAAAACAAACTGAGGCATGTCATTCCAAACGCAGTGAGGATTACCTGAGATGTTAGTACAATTCAAGTTTGACTGACTAATTCTTCTGGTTCAGAATATAATCAATAATTGAGTGACAGATACTTGAAACAAGGAGTTGTAAATGCCCAAGAACTACCATTCATTTAGGGAAGAAAAATATTCTCACCGGCAGGCGGCACTTGCACAAGAAATGCTGAAAACCGATTTGAGTGCAATTGCTATTAACCCGGGTGCGAGCCTTACTTACCTGACCGGCACCCATTTTCACCTCAGCGAACGTCCTGTAATCACCCTGTTTATGCCTAACTCCAAGCCGGTATTCGTCCTGCCAGAACTGGAAGTGGGCAAAACCGATACGCTCCCCTTCGAAGCACAAGTATATACTTACGGTGAGGAACCGACCAATTGGTCAGGCGTGTTTCGTCAAGCCATTTTGGAAGCTGAAATTGGTAACGGAAAAATAGGGATTGAATCGCGTAGAATGCGCGTGTTTGAATTTCGCTTCTTGGAGGAAAGTGCACCTCAAACCCAGTTCACCGATGCTGGCGGACTCCTATCCAATCTGCGCATGTACAAAGATCAAGACGAGGTATTAGCTATACGCAAGGCGGTGAACATCGCTCAGCAGGCACTTGCGGATACCCGGTCCGTGATTAAAGTGGGGACCACCGAACGTGAAATAGCAGCCGAATTGACCATTCAATTATTACGCCATGGATCCGAGTCTGAATTCCCATTCTCACCAATTGTACAGAGTGGTCCAAACAGCGCCAATCCACACGCCACACCTTCTGACCGCAAACTTGAATGGGGAGATCTGCTCGTGATTGATTGGGGAGCGCGTTACGACGGCTATATTTCTGATATAACCCGCACTTTCGCCATTGGAGGAGTTGACGACCAACTGGCGCACATCGCTCAAGTCGTGCTTGACGCAAATTGCGCTGCGCGGCGCGCGGCGCGTCCGGGAATTTCGGCTGCGGATGTTGATCGGGCAGCTCGGGATGTAATCAAGGCATCCGGCTATGGAGAATTTTTCATCCATCGCACCGGTCACGGCATAGGTATGGAAGGTCATGAAGCGCCTTATATTCGCGCTGGGAATGAAATGGTGTTGAAACCAGACATGACCTTCACCATAGAACCAGGCGTTTACCTTCCAGGTAGAGGTGGTGTCCGTATTGAAGACGATGTACTTATTAGCGAGTGTGGTCTAGAGAGCCTGACGGATCTGCCACGAAAATTAGAAATCATCGCAGCATAAACGTTATGATCATTCCTGTCACTGATCCATTTTAACATTTTATGAGCCGTGATCTTATTCTCGTCGCTTTCGCCTTGATGACCTGGGGCGTTGGCGAAGGTATGTTTTTATTCTTTGAACCCCTCTATTTGCAGGAAATGGGAGCCAGTCCACTTGAAATCGGCGCGATCCTGGGCGGGGTTGGAATTGCCATGACAATCGCCTATCTCCCGGCTGGATATTTATCCGATCGATTTGGTCGTCGACCTATGCTGGTTTCTGCCTGGATTCTCGGGACTACCGCAACCTGGGTAATGGCATTATCCAGGACGCTGCCAATATTCGTTTTAGGGATTGGTCTCTACGGGTTTACGAGTTTCGTAGTGGTACCATTAAACAGCTACGTAACAGCCGCACGAGGCAAGTGGAGCGTTGCACGCGCTATTACATTTATTTCAGCCGCGTTCAATTTTGGCGCCATCCTAGGACCGTTATTGGGTGGTTGGATCGGAGAACAGGTAGGATTGCATTTTTCGTTTCTAGCTGCAGCCTTTATCTTTCTGCTATCAACATCAATTATTATATTCATTCGCCCCCAACCTGTTGAAATATCCTCCTTTGAACGGGGAAGATTTGGGTTTGGCGGTTTACTGAATGAACGTTTCATGCGCTATCTGGTCGTGATCTTCATCGTCATGTTTGCAATGTACCTTCCCCAACCCTTGTCTCAGAACTTCTTGCAAAACGAACGCGGAATTTCACTTTTCCAGATAGGTCAATTGATTTCTGCTCGCAGCGCCGGCATCGTCATCCTGAACTTAACTTTAGGACAGCTAAATGCCAGGATAGGATTTATAATTGCGCAAGCTGCAATGGCAATGTTCACATTACTGATATGGCATGGTACCAGTTTTTATCAATACGCCCTGGGTTACATTCTTCTCGGTAGTTACCAGACTGCTCGTTCGCTTGCCGTTGCGCAAGGAAGGGCATTAACCCAGGCTTCGAATATGGGAATAGCTTATGGCATGATTGAAACAGTGATGTCGCTAGCAATTATCCTGGCTCCCCCATTGGCGGGATACCTGTACACTCAAAATCCGGTTTGGATTTACTCATTCAGCACAATGTTAATAATTCTTTCAATTCTAATTACGTTTTTCTTTTCACCGCTGAAATCAAGTGATCTCTGATCCTAGAAAGAGGAGAAACTTATATGGACACCATCCTAAATTTCAACATCACTGTCACTCTGCTCGTTCAAAGTATGGGGGGTTGGCTAGGAATACCGATGATACTCTTCTCATTTCTGGGCAACGAAGTATTTTATTTATTTGTCGCTCCGGTTCTTTACTGGTGCATTAATGCCAGTCTGGGTTTCAGACTGGGTTTACTTCTTATGATTAGCGGCGCGATCAACTCTAATCTTAAAATAATATTTCATCAACCTCGACCGTACTGGTACAGCACCGAGGTGAGCGCTTACAGCTCTGAGAGCTCATTCGGTTTTCCCTCCGGTCACGCCCAGAATGCTGTTGTAGTGTGGGGAACAATCGCCAATTGGATTCGACGACTGTGGACATGGATTCTTGCAATTTTAATAATTTTTCTGATCGGATTTTCGCGTATATATTTAGGTGTTCATTCCCCCAGTGATGTAATAGCCGGATGGCTTGTTGGAGTACTTATCTTATGGGTTTATGTTAAATTGGAGGGACCAGTATCGCGATGGCTGGGTGTTCTGGGTCCTTTTTACCAAACCCTGGTCGCTTTAAGTGTTTCTCTTAGTATGGTTTTTCTCGGGGCAATTGCACTAAACAGCCTGGGAGATTGGACTATCCCCGAGAGTTGGATAACGAATGCATCTCAAGCTGCTCCAGGAACGGAAACGATAGACCCGTTGGCGCTGTCGGGAATGGTCTCAAACGCCGGCGCATTCTTCGGTATGGCGGCAGGATGGATATTTATCAAACACAACGGCGGATTCGATGCGGGCGGTAAATGGTGGCAGCGACTGGTACGCTTAGGAATTGGATTATTGATAGTTGGTTTTATTTGGGCAGGTCTTAGGGTAATCTTTCCACAGGGCGAAGATGTAGCATCACTCAGCTTGCGTTATATTCGATACGCTCTGGTAGGATTCTGGATCATCGGTCTGGCTCCATTTTTATTCATCCGGTTAAAACTGGCAAACACAATATAAGGTTATTCCTCGTTTTTGTCAGCCAGCTCCTTTTCACGCGCATCAATCACATCCTGAGCGACATGCGCAGGTACGACCTCATAGTGTGAGAACTCCATCGAAAATACACCCCTTCCACCAGTAATTGATCGCAGGTCGGTCGTATAGCGCTGAATTTCTGCAAGAGGTACTTTTGCGGTTACAACAGAACGACCTCTCTCACTATCCATACCCTGAACACGAGCTCGACGTGTGTTTAAATCTCCCATAATATCTCCCATGCTCGCCTCTGGAACGACTACACGGATGTCCATTATGGGTTCCAGCATGACTGGAGAGGCTTGCTTGAAAGCAAGCTTGAACGCTTCTCGTCCAGCTATTTCGAAGGCAACAGGCTTGGAATCCACGGGGTGCTCTTTCCCGTCATAAACCGCTATGTGAACATTCTTCACCGGGAAACCTGCTATGACACCATCTTTCATTACCGATTTAATACCCTTTTCAATGGCAGGCATGTAACCCTGGGAAATGGAACCGCCGAAAACAGCGTTTTCAAAACTATAATCTTCATCCTCAAAAGATTCTACACGCATCGCCACTTCAGCAAACTGCCCAGCGCCACCGGTCTGTTTTTTGTGCCGGTAACGGGCGTCACCACTCTTGGTGATCGTCTCCTGGTAAGGAACGCGTGGGATTTGAATGTTCAATCCAGTCTGGAATTTCTCACCTGCTTTTCGTATTGCAACATCAATATGTTGGTCCCCCATCCCTTGCAGAATGGTTTGCCTGGTGCTCGCTTCCTGGTACCATGAGAGAGTCATATCCTCTTCACTCAGCTTTGTGAGAGTAGGACTGATTTTGGCTGAATCAGCCTGAGTTTTTGGAGAAACAGCTACCCTGTACAATGCATTTGGATAATTTGGAACTCTAAAGGTGAGCGGATGTCCTTTGTCACAAAGCGTGTCTCCTGTCGAAGTATCGCCCAGCTTCGGAACCGTCCCGATGTCACCAGCATGGACATACTTAACACCAATTTGCTCCTTACCACGGATAATCTGCAATGTTCCGATTCGTTCTCCTGTGCTTTTATTTTGATTCCATATGCGCGAATCCGAGCTTACCATTCCTGAATAAACACGGAAATATGTTATCTTTCCCACAAACGGGTCTGCTGTGGTTTTCCAGACGTATACCGCCAGCGGACCGCTGTCAGACGCACTTAACTCCTCTTCACCGTTTTTACCATCCACAAGAACGGGTGGGATTTGAGACGGTGAAGGCATCAAAGCAATCATCGCATCCAATAAACGCGCTAAACCAATTTCAGCTGATCCAGCGGCAACAAATACGGGTATAAACGCACCGGAATGGATGACTTGTGCCAGCCCACGCTGGATTTCTTCAGCAGTCAGATCTTCTCCCTCCAGGTACTTCTCTAGCAGTGCATCCTCCCCTTCCGCTGCCGCTTCAATTAATTCCATTCGGGCGTTTTCCACATCATCCGCATACTCGTCTGGAATTTCAACGACTGAATTCCCATCACCTTCATATGCTTTCATGGTTAAAAGATCTAACACACCTTTAAAATCCCCCCGTTCACCCCAGGGTAGTTGTACGGGTATCAACCTGATATCCGATAGCTCTCGGATTGAATCCAATGCCTTTTTATAGTTCGCGTTGTCCCTGTTCATCTTGTTAATAACGACAAACCGCGGCAGGTTGAATTCTTCGCAATAATTCCACGCGATTTCCGTTCCAACCTCTACTCCCGCGACAGGATCGACTAGCACCAATGCGCTGTCTGCCACGCGCAGAGCCGAAATCACCTCCCCCACAAAATCGGTATATCCAGGTGTATCAAGCAAGTTGATCTTATAATCTTTATATTCAACCGGTATGATAGCCGTAGATAATGAAATACCCCGCCGTACTTCCTCATCATCAAAATCTGCTGTGGTGGTCCCTTCCTCAATACTTCCCAATCTTGTGGTAGCGCCGGTGAAATGCAATAGTGCTTCAGCAAGCATCGATTTACCAGCGCTGCTATGCGAGACCAGAGCGATATTCCTTATGTACTCCGTTGTATATTCTTTCATATGAAAACCCTTCCTAATTTATGGTAGATTCTAGCAGCCCTTGATTGTAAGGTATGTCGTCAACATTGACAAGTCTGAAGACCACTCTGAAGACCACTTTGTCTGAAGACCACTTTTTTAAGAGTTTCTTTCGCAGGATAACCTTCAACTTATGGTACTATCGAGATCCTCCATGGGATACTGGGATTTCCCAACCGAGCTGATGGATTTTCTCCAGAGGCACCCACCTGGACGAGCGCTTGACTTGGGTTGTGGAACTGGAATTAATGTGATCACCTTTACCCGGCGTGATTCCAGGTCGCTGGGCTCGATTTCGCCCGTCAGTCTGGCTGACATATCAAAAATGAACCTACTTTTCTTTTTTATCGATGGCTTGGGTTTAGGCTCAAACGATCCGGAAACCAATCCGCTAGTGCGTGCAAAAATGCCCGTCCTATACAATTTGCTGAACGGGCAGCGATTGATCTCTGACACAGTACCCTTCGAAAGTGATCGTGCGACATTACTTGCTTTAGATGCCTGCCTAAATATTGAAGGAATGCCTCAATCGGCTACTGGTCAGACGGCACTTCTCACGGGTCAGAATATTCCAGCCTTGGTGGGTCGCCATTATGGACCCAAGCCAAACCAGGCAATTACAGATATTGTGAAGAACAGAAACCTTTTCAAGGCTCTTAAAAAGGAAGGGCGAAGCGCGGCATTTCTAAACGCTTACCCCCCGAGCTATTTCGAAGCCATCTATTCAGGCAGGCGCATTTATGCAGCCATACCGCTGGCTGCAACCAGTGCCGGAATTTCTCTCAGAACCGCGGCTGATTTAGATAGAGGAGAAGCGATTTCGGCTGATTTTACTGCTCAAGGATGGAGGGATCATTTAGGTCTCACCGATACACCAGTGTTATCCCTTCCGGCTGCCGGTCAGCGTTTAGTAAAACTTGCCCAAGAATTCGACTTTTCTTTATTCGAATATTGGTTGAGTGATTATGCCGGTCATCGCCAGAATATGCTGGAGGCTTGCCGCTTATTAGAATCCTTCGACCAGGTTTTAGGTGGTCTGCTGCAGTCATGGGACGAAAACAAGGGTATCATCGTCATTACTTCCGACCATGGGAATTTGGAAGATCTGAGTTCACGCCGCCATACAAAAAACCCCGTACCAGCACTGGTCATCGGAGCATCTCATTTACGGGCACAATTCACCCGGTCGCTGCATGACTTGACAAACATAGCACCTGCTATATTACAATTTCTCAAGGTCAAATAATCCGCACAAAGGAGCATCCTATGGACGATCGACAAGAACTGGAAGAGTTGCAGGAAGAATTGGATAGATGGGAAGAAACTACCCTCCAGCCCAGCCTCAAACGAATGCCCGAAAGGCGGGATCGATTCGTAACTGCTTCATCTGAACCGGTCAATCGCCTTTATACGCCTCTTGACATCCAAGATTTGGACTACAAAAGGGACCTGGGAATGCCAGGGGCATACCCATTCACGCGCGGCATTCATCCTTCCATGTATCGCAGTCGAATCTGGACTATGCGCATGTTCGCAGGATTCGGCACCGCCGAAGAGACAAATAAGAGATTTAAATATCTGTTGGAACAAGGTCAGACTGGTCTCTCAGTCGCGTTTGACATGCCTACATTGATGGGCTACGACACCACTGACCCCGAAGCGTTGGGAGAATTCGGAAAATGTGGAGTGGCAGTTTCATCACTTAAAGATATGGAGATTCTGCTCGATGGGATCCCAACAGATAAAGTATCCACCAGCATGACCATCAATTCACCGGCGGCTATTATTTGGGCAATGTACATCGCGGCTGCTGAAAATCAAGGGGTACGCCCAGAAGTATTGCGCGGAACTATCCAAAATGATATTCTCAAAGAATACATAGCCCAAAAGGAATATATATTCCCTCCCGAACCATCCATGCGCCTGGTAGTCGACACGATCGAATATGGCACCTCAACTATCCCTTTATGGAACACGATCAGCATATCTGGCTATCACATCCGGGAAGCTGGCTCGACCGCCGCACAAGAGCTCGCATTCACTCTGGCAGACGGTATGGAATACGTTAGTTGGACGCTCCGTCGTGGCTTAGATGTCGATTCTTTTTCCCCCCGACTTTCGTTTTTCTTCAACGCACACAATGATTTTTTTGAAGAAATCGCAAAATATCGCGCTGCACGACGTATATGGAGCCGCGAAATGCGAGAAACCTTTGGCGCCCAGGATCCTCGCTCCTGGCTTATGCGGTTCCATACACAGACTGCTGGAGTTACGCTGACTGCCCACCAGCCCGAGAACAACGTCGTCCGGGTTGCACTGCAAGCACTGGCAGCAGTACTCGGAGGTACTCAATCCCTGCACACAAACAGCATGGATGAAGCACTAGCCCTTCCATCCGAGCTGGCAGTGACTATTGCGCTTCGCACCCAACAAATCATCGCCGAAGAGTCTGGGGTTGCAAACACTGCTGATCCTTTTGGTGGCTCATTTTTTATTGAAGCTTATACCGACCGTTTAGAAGCCCAGGCGTATGATTATTTCCAGCAGATAAAAGATCTAGGAGGCGTTTTACCTGCCATCGAAAAAGGTTTTTTCCAAAGCGAAATATCCGAGGCTGCATATCAATACCAACGCGAGATCGATCAAGGTTTTCGTAAAATCATAGGTTTGAACGCATACGAAGATCAAAAACCTGTTGAAATACCTATCCTTGGAATGGACCCACAAGGTTATGAGCGTCAAGTTTCCAGACTTGAAGAATTACGTGCCCGCCGCGACTCCGGTCGTGTTGGACAAACGCTTGACCGCCTGAGAATTGCCTGTCAAGGGACAGAGAACACAATGCCGTTTATCCTCGCAGCAGTTCATGCATATGCCACTCTGGGTGAAATCGTTTCGGTGATGAAAGATGTGTTCGGAACGTATGAGGAATCCAGTTGGGTTTGATTCCGAAAGTAAATTTCAATCACTCATTTTTATTAAAAAGGAAGTAAAATTAAGTTAGAGGATGAGCTGCCGGATGACTTTGTCAATGACAACTCGGTCCACCGGCAGTATTTTTTATTTGCAAGGATTAATATTAATTTAAAGCACAATTATCATGGAGGTTCAATAATGGCAAAGGCGAACAAAAAGACAGGTGTTATCGGCATTTTGACTGGAGGGGGTGATGTGCCTGGCTTGAATCCAGCCATACGAGCCATAACAATTCGCGCACTCCGTGAAGGATACCAGGTTATTGGTCTACGCAGAGGATGGGCTGGAATAACCGAATTAATTCACGATCCAAAAGCCGATAACAGCAACTGTTACCAGACTCTTACAGAGGAAGTCGTAAATAAAGCTGGACGGACTGGTGGGACTTTCCTGCACACCTCACGCACTAATCCTACAAAAATGAAGAAAGACAATGTCCCTGAGCATCTAAAGGATAAATACAGCGACGAAGTTAATGACATGACTTCCGAAGTGTTGGACAATCTGGATTTTTTGGGTGTCGATTATTTGATCCCAATTGGTGGAGACGATACATTGAGCGTCGCGGTGCGCTTATACCAGGAAGGTTTTAAAGTCGTGGCTATGCCGAAAACCATGGACAACGACGTACCTGGAACCGACTACTGCATCGGGTTCAGCACATGTATCACTCGCACGATCCAATTAGCCAACAATTTACGGACATCAGCCGGCTCTCATGAGCGTTTTCTCGTTCTCGAAGTCTTTGGGCGCTATGCCGGTTTTACGGCTATGCTGCCAACTATGGCAGGCGCAGCTAACCGCTGTGTAATTCCAGAATATGAATTCGATATTGAACAGCTAGCTCAACTGATGGTTTATGACCGCAACAAGAATCCAAGCAAATATTCTGTAGCACTCGTTTCTGAAGGCGCGATGTTCAAAGGTGGAGAAATGATATTTGAAAACGCCGCAAAAGATGCCTTCGGACACGCAAAATTAGGCGGCATCGGTGATCTGGTCTCTGAAGAGCTGAAAGAACTCTCTCCTAAATATAATAACGGTCGCAAGATTAATACAATAACCCAGAAACTAAGTTACCTCACACGCGGGGGTGACCCGGACGCCATTGATTCGATTGTCCCAATGGCATACGGCAACTTGGCTCTAGATTTAATTGGGAAGGGCATCCATGGACGCCTGGTCTGTCTGCGCAATGGTCGCTACGACAATGTTCCTATTGATGTTGTCACAAGTTCCAAAAAAATTGTAAATGTAAAAAAATATTACAACACGGAACGTTTGAGACCGTATTACAAAAGCTTCGCCATGACCCCATTATTCATTATGACCAGCGAAAGTTAAAAAGAGTTTTTCAAGAATTAGAAATGATTGATCAACAATGTGAGGAGCTATGCGTATCGGTGTGTTAACTGGCGGTGGTGATGTTCCCGGATTAAATCCTTGCATGCGTGCGTTAGTTTACCGGGCTGTAGATGAAGGCTGCGAGGTGCTGGGGTTCAGACGCGGGTGGGAAGGTTTACTGTTTATTAATCCAGATGATCCGACCAGCTTCCGTGAGCACGCAATCCAACTAGACAAACAAAACACACGCACCATTGGACGTACGGGGGGAACCTTTCTCCACACCAGCAGGACTAACCCGGGAAGCTTGAGAGCAGAAGATGTACCAGATTTCCTACAGGCTGAGACCACGAATATTCCATTCGAACAGACGCTGGACTTAACCTCCCACATAATAAGAGTGCTCGAATATCTCGAAATCGATGTGCTAGTGCCGATCGGCGGGGATGACACATTGGCTTATGGTGCCCGACTGCACGCAGAAAATATCCCTGTGGTCGCCATACCGAAAACAATGGATAACGACGTCTTTGGTACCGATTATACAATCGGGTTTTCTACCGCCATAACGCGCAGCGTCGAGCTCATTAATATCCTGCGGACTTCTTCTGGTTCACACGAACGCATCGCTGTCGTCGAACTCTTCGGACGTAATTCTGGTGGAACATGCTTGATGACATCATACCTGGCAAGTGTAGACCGGACCTTAATCCCGGAGGTTCCATTTGATCTCGATAAATTAATCCACCTTTTAATCGAAGACCGTAACAACAATCCAAGCCGGTATGCAATGGTTTTAATATCAGAAGGAGCGCGCTTAATAGATGATCGAATTACTGGTACTTCTCGAGACGAAATTTCGAACGATGATCAGGGTATCCCAATTGGCAGGCTTACCGTTGAACTAATTAAACGGAAAGGCGAGTTTAATACCCTCTACCAGCACTTAGCCTACCTCATGCGCAGTGGAGTACCAGACTCCCTCGATTTGATGGTGGCAAAAAATTATGCTAACCTGGCAATGGATTTGATCACAAAACGTCAGTACGGCAGAATGGTCGCTTTACAGGGTGGACGATACACACACGTCGCAGCAGACACTGTAACACATGGAGTAAAACGTGTGAATGTAGATGAATTCTATGATGCAGAAAATTATTGCCCGAAGGTGCGTTCTATTGAAGGTACACCGATGTTCCTATATTGAGCATAGCATTTTATCTTCTTCGAAATGCAGGAGAAATTGGCAACTAACCAACTTTGACGACAGGATTACTGGAACATTATTGGGTCGACACGCACGTTTTCAATTCCTACAAAGGTGGAAAGACGATCGGTTAATTCAGGGCACAAACCAATCGTACAATTAGGAAACTCCAACAGGTAGCCGCGCCCTTGTACAAACACATGGAAAGCAAAACGGTCATTTCCAGGATAAGATGTTATGACTCCATGCAGCATTCGCAGGCGCAGTTCATCACGAGTTTTATCTCCGGTCGAACGTATGACGATCGTCATCATCTGTACCTGGTGATCATCTTTTAATCCAGGTGTCGGTGGAACAATGAAGGGTGGTAATTCGATTGATTCTGAAGCGGCTATATCAGCTGCACTTACCTGATTATTGGGTGAGGCAGGAACAATAGACTCTGTGTGCACTTGCTCATTATCATCCTGCTGGTCTTCCTGTGAAGTACCTTTCGTAAGGACTGATTCAGGTACTTCAATATGCGCAGTATTTTCTCCAAGAATGTGCTGCTCCTCACTTCCTCCACCTTGTTCAATTAAATAGTCGTCCTCCATTTCAACTGGATCGATAGTTTCTTTCTCAACAACTTCGTGCCCCTCCTCATCGATGACTGCTTTTGGTTCGCTTTCTGCTATTCCATCATCCATCTCCACGACTTGCGCGGATTCTTTGTCTGTGGACCCTTGTTCAAATTCATTTTTTACACGCTTGAACGATTCGTCTTCCTCCAATTGCTGGATGACCCCGCTCCCACCACCTTCAAGGGTCATTTTCGATGTATGAACATCCACTTCCGGGAGAAGCATCTCCTTTTTCGATCCCTCAATTGGTGGAGCATCACCAGGATCCAGTTTTGAAAAATCATCAATGATGCGGTCCACTAAAACTTTCGGCTCAACACTGCTGCTGTCAACACGCCCTTCAACCAATACGATATTGTCTACCACAATCATTTTCGAGGTCTTTCTCCAAGTTCTTGGAAAGACCACCAACTCTATCTCACCCTGCAAGTCCTCTAAGGTAACGAACCCCATTGCCTGCCCAGCCTTCGTCTGGTGATGCCGGATACGTGTGATCATACCTGCAACCTGGACCCGTTCTTTGGGATCAGCTTCTACGAGCTGACCAGAATAGTGGCTGATTGAATCTGTCAGGACATCCATCACCGGATTGAGAGGATGGTCTGAAATATAAAGACCGATTAGTTCTCGCTCCCAGTTGAGGATTTCGTGTGTACTGATTTCGCTAGTTGCTTTTAGCAAATTAATCCCTTCCTCAACCCCGGTGTGCGCTCCAAACAAGCTTATCTGACCGGTCTCCAATGCCCTGAAATGAGAAGTGCAGACTGCAACAATCCTGTCAAGAGCATTCAATAATGCGATTCTGGTCCCGAAATCATCCAATGCGCCAACTTTGATCAGACATTCTAAGCCACGTTTGCCGACCGCACGTAAATCTACTCTGCGGGCGAAATCATCGAGATCCATAAAAGATCCCGATTCGCGTGCTTTGAGGATCGCATCTACTGGATCTTGCCCGATGTTCTTAACTGCGCCCAGCCCGAAGCGAATAACAGAATTGCCTTCTGTACGGTCTTCAATTCCAAAATCCCAATAGCTGGCATTGATATCCGGAGCTCCTACTGGTATTCCCATCCGGCGGCAGTCCGCAACGTAGAATGCAACTTTAGACGTATCATTTTTAACCACGGATAGAAGAGCTGTCATGTATTCGACCGTGTAATGGGTCTTTAAATAAGCAGTTTGAACTGCGATCACACCATAATCGACGGCATGACTTTTATTAAATCCATACCTGGCAAATTCTCGCCAGTCCTCAAATATATCGCTGGCGGTATCCTCGGGAATACCGTTTTTCACAGCCCCATCAATGAATTTCTGGTGATGTTTCTGCAGTTTTCTCTTAATTTTTTTCGCTATCGCCTTACGAAGATCATCCGCCTCGGGTGCTGAATAACCAGCCAGTTCCATTGCAGCGAACATAAGCTGCTCCTGATAGACCGGGTAACCGAATGTCTCCTTGAAAATGGGCTCTAATTTGGGGTGGCGGTACTCGATAACCTCCTCACCATGCATGCGTCGAATATATCCGGGGATAAAGTCCATCGGTCCAGGACGGAACAAAGCGACCATTGCGATGACGTTCGCCAGTTCCTTGGGTTTCATTTCCATTAACCACCGGCGCATACCCGAACCTTCCACCTGGAAAACGCCAGCAGTCTCACCCCGACCTAATAACTCATACGTCTGTGGGTCATCGGTTGGTATATTACCCAGGTGCAGGTTTACACCATGACGTTTGCTGATCAGGTTGCAGGCACGCGCCATGATCGTCAATGTTGCCAATCCCAAGAAGTCGACCTTCAGCAGCCCCAGGGAGTCCACAATATTCATATCAAATTGAGTGACCGTCTTGATGGGGCTCTCTGCAGCGGCGCCTCGCGTTGGACGATGCAGCGGAATGTATTCGATAATTGGCTTGTCAGTTATTATCACTCCAGCGGCGTGTGTTCCGACGCTGCGCACCACACCCTCCATTTGCTTTGCAGTATCGATCAGGTCTTTCAAATAAGGGGCTGAATCGTAAAGCTGCTTGAACTCGGGAACCCCTTGCAGTGCTCCTTCAATCGTGACCGGCTTACCAGGAACATTGGGGATTAATTTTGCAACCCGATCGACTTCATTCAACGGTATATCCTTCACCCTGGCAACATCACGGATTGCAGCGCGTGCGCCCATCGTCCCAAAGGTGATTATCTGAGCCACCTTATCGTCGCCATATTTCCTGGCGGTATATTCCATCATTTCTGCTCGCCGGTCATCGCGGAAGTCCAGGTCGATATCGGGCATTGAAATTCGTCCAGGATTGAGGAAGCGCTCGAAAATCAACCCATGTTCGAGGGGGTCTACCAGCGTGATATCCAGCGAATATGCCACGATCGATCCGGCAGCCGAACCGCGGGCGTTGTACCAGATATCGCGACTGCGTGCATGACGGCACAGATCCCAAACGATCAGGAAATATGTATCAAACCCCATCTGATGAATGACATCCAATTCATAATCCAGGCGCTCTCGTTCTTCCTGATCTTGTATTCGGGGACCATATCGACGAATCAAACCATCTTCGCACAGGGTGCGCAAATAACTTTCGGCTGAAAAACCCTCGGGAACGGAAAATTCCGGCAGATGATAACCTTTAAAATCCAGGTCAAGTTTACATCTTTCGGCAATCATTACTGTGTTGCTGATGGCTTCTGGTACTTCCGAAAATAAGTCCGCCATCTCCTCTGAACTGCGCAGGTAGAAAGAGTTATCCGCCATCCGCATTCGCTTGGGATCTTTTAATAAACAGCCGGTTTGCACCGCCAACAGTATGTCCTGCAGCGTTGCGTCCTCGGGGTTGATGTAATGGACATCGTTTGTGGCGACATAACTGGACTTATAGCGGCGTCCAAGATCGATCAGGGTTCTATTGATCTGCTCTAATTCGCTGATATCATGTTGTTGGAGTTCCAGGAAAAATCGATCGCCGCCAAAGACATCGTAATACCAATCCAACTTTTCTTGAGCAGTTTTTATATCCCCCTGCAACAATAGTCGTGGGATTTCGGCGGACATGCACCCTGAAGTGCTGATCAGACCTTCCGAATGAGCGGCGAGAAATTCATGGTCAATACGCGGGTAGTAATAAAATCCCTCTAATTGAGCGGCGCTGGCGATCTTTATCAGGTTCTGGTAGCCGGTCTGGTTCTCTGCAATAAGCAATAAATGGCTTGATTTCTTGTCAAGTTTCGAATCACGAGAACGCATCCCGCGGGCAGCGAGGTATGCTTCCATGCCAATGATTGGTTTAACCCCAGCTTTATTGGCCGCGTTGTAGAATTCGATCACCCCATACATCGTGCCATGGTCGGTTAAAGCCAGTGCCGGCATGTCCATCTCCTTCGCCCGTTGTACCAGCTTCTCGATATTACTGAAGCCGTCCAATAAAGAATACTCGGAATGTACATGCAGGTGGACGAAGGACATATGAAATTTTTGGCTTGATCTAAGTTTGTAAAGAAAATTTTTCAGCTGATTTTGCTGCCGGTGAATTATGCTTTAAAGATTAACAAATCAATCTTTTCGATCCGCAGCATGACCACTGTCATGAAGCAAAAATTGGCACAAAACATTATAGCATCAGGCGCATCTTATATACCAACATTTAAGGTTAGAAAATAACCTCTTCCCAGCAATTAAATACAACCCCCATAACACCCAATACCTGATCGACTAATTACTGCTCTCAAACACCATATTTACCTTCGCTTAATGTGCCTATGCTATAATCGCCCGCACGAGGTAACAGAAAATGTTAAAGAAATTTGTCAGTGTTGTTGGAGGCGATCCCAACAAACGCGCAATTGAGAAATACACGAGTACTGTCGATCAAATCAATGCCCTCGAATCCCAATTTGAGACACTGAGCGACGAAGCACTATCTGCCAAGACCGATGAATTTCGAAGCAGGCTGTCAAACGGCGAGACGTTGGATGACCTGCTCGTTGAATCCTTCGCCACCGTGAGGGAAGCCAGCAAGCGCACCCTTGGAATGAGACATTTCGATGTCCAATTGATCGGCGGCATTGCCATGCACGAGGGAATAATCGTTGAAATGCGCACCGGTGAAGGGAAAACCCTGGTAGCTACGCTGTCTCTATATCTAAACGCACTCACCGGACACGGCAATCATCTGGTCACTGTAAACGACTATCTCGCCAGACGTGATGCCCGCTGGATGGCTCCGATATTCGACATGCTTGGTTTGAGCGTGGGAGTATTACAAATGGCTTCCCGGACGGAAAGCGGTAGGAAAGCCTTTCTGGTAGATTTAGAACGCCAATCTCCGCACGAGGATCAGGACCAGCTTCTCATGGTGCCTCGCCGTTTGGCGTATGAAGCCAATATCACTTACGGAACGAACAGCGAATTTGGCTTTGACTATCTGCGCGACAACATGACAATGCAGTTGGAAGATCGTGTCCAGCGCGATTTTTACTTCGCCATTATTGACGAAGTTGACAACATCTTGATCGACGAAGCGCGAACGCCTCTAATCATCTCAGGTCCAGCTCAGGATGAGGCCGAATGGTATATCCAAACCGCGCAAGTGGTCAAGAAATTAAACCCTGAAGATTATGAGATAAACGAAAAAGACCGCTCCGTCTTCCTGACCGAAATTGGTGAAGTGCGCGTTGAGGATTTACTTGGAGTTTCCTTACGTGATCCAGACCGACCTGAAGACATTACCCCAGAGCAGGCACGTCTACTGGGCTATCTCGAGCAATCCCTGCGGGCGCAGTTCCTCTACCGGCGCAACAAGGAGTACCTGGTTCAAGGCGGCAAGGTCGTTATCGTCGATGACTTCACAGGCAGATTGATGCCTGGTCGTCGCTGGTCCGATGGACTGCACCAGGCTGTAGAAGCCAAAGAAGGGGTCAAGGTGCAATCCGAATCCGTCACCTACGCCACCATAACGATCCAAAATTACTTCCGGATGTATGAAAAACTTGCTGGTATGACCGGCACAGCCGTCACGGAAGCTGAAGAATTCAACGAAATATATTCACTGGACGTGCTCGCAATCCCCACCAACCTGGAGTACCAGGCCTCTCATCCAGAATACGGACTAGAAGAGTTAGCCGCCCGTGACCAGAAGGGTTATAAGTATCTCTATTATGCTCACCTTGATGACCCCGAACATGACCCGGTGTTCTGGAAACGCAAGGATTACCCGGACGTCGTATATCGTACCGAAGAAGTCAAACTGCGCGCCATCGCCGAGGAGATCTTTCGTTATCACGTATTAGGGAGACCACTTTTAGTGGGGACAACTTCTGTCGAGCTCTCAGACCGCGTCTCTAACCGCCTGCGCGCGGAGCCCATAAGATGCTTGGCTCAGGTGATATTGATCCGAGATGCCTGGATGGAGCAGAACAACAGGGAGCAAGATGGACGACTGATTCCAGAACTGGAATTCCTCAATGAACCACTTTCCAAACTGGAGACTGCTGGGATGCGTAAAATGGCTCGCGATCTTGGCATGTCATTTAATCCTGAGGACCCGGATAATGTGAAGCGACTTCTTTCATTTTTGGATATCTCCCCCGAGAAAACGGAACGACTGGTAAAAGACCTGAAAGGCGGCATCCCTCACCAGGTGCTGAATGCACGCAAACACACCGAAGAGAGCCAGATCATCGCCGGTGCGGGTGCATTTGGAGCGGTGACAATTGCAACAAACATGGCCGGTCGCGGTGTGGATATTAAACTGGGCGGTGAACTGGCTGAAGAAATCATGACTGGAATTCACAGGGTGCTTAAGCGCTCTGGATATGAAAATCCTTACGATATGACCATGGAAGAACGGCAGCAGGCTTTGCTTGACCTAGATACTTCTCAGTATGGAATTTATGAATCTGAAATCAACTTTTTCTTCAAGCATATGCAGGAAATGGAACAGGTCAGGGGCTTGGGCGGTCTTCATGTCATAGGTTCTGAACGTCACGAGGCGCGCCGCATAGACAACCAACTGCGCGGTCGTGCCGCCCGCCAGGGTGATCCGGGATCATCTCGTTTTTATCTCTCCATGGAAGATGAGTTGATGCGGCTTTTCGGCGGGCAGCAAGCTGATAGCCTGATGCAGCGCATGAAAATCGACGACGCCCTTCCTCTTGAGATGGGCTTGGTAGGTCGCCTGGTGGAGCAATCTCAAACCCGCGTTGAAGGTGCAAACTTTGATGTCCGCAAACACCTCCTGGAATACGACGACGTGTTAAACAACCAACGGGGAAAGATATATTCACAGCGCAATCGTATTTTCACCAAAGATGATCTAACAGATGACGTGACTGAAATGCTGCGGGATGAAGTCAACCGGCGTGTCCCCGAATCCCTGGAAGACGATTCGGGTCCATGGAGGCTGTTGAGCTGGTTGGATCAGATTCAACCGCCAATTTCGGTCAACGGTTTCGTTTACCCGCCGTACTCCTACCAACTGCTGGTCGATCATCTCAGCAGCACTCTTCCCCAAGGCGCTGACCGTCAGGCATTGCGTGATTCTTTACTCGCCATCGTGAAAGATTCGCTCGAAGCAGAAAAAGCGTACATTATCACGACCGTAGAAAATGTATTATTCCAGGCGCAGTCCAGGCTGGAGGTGCAATTATCCGAGCGATTGGATCTGTTGGATACTTACCTGGAAGGTTTGACGTTCGCAGATGAAACGGATAACCGCGGTTCCGCGGAAATCCTGGTTGATCTCACGAGCACCATCCATTTCCCGGTCAAACTTTCATCATCTGAACAAAAGTACCTGCAAGACGATCCTGAGGGTGTCAAAAATATCATCCGTGATCAAATTGAAGCCGAATCCACATCCCAGGCGGTCGCCCGATTGATTGGAGCAATTGAGCGCCGCATCGAAGAACCCCTGGATGTTAATGCCAAACAGCTGCAAACCGACGATTGGGATACCATAAACATAAAGGTTTTGACGGCGGTTGCAGCCATATACGATAAGCGCCTGCAGCGCTATTTGGGTGAAGGTGGTCAGATCACCAAAGACCTGGATAATGCGCTTCCCCAGGTTCATGGTCCAATAGACCAACAAGTGCTGCTGCAGCTCCTTCTACTTTTGCCTCAAGGCTCACGCGCAACCTTTGACAAAAAAACCCACCGCCGCACCTGGCAACGTACGACCCGTTTTACATATTTTTACTATGTTGACCGATTTTTAGAAAATCGAGAATTAGATGAAATCCGCCAGGATGTGCTCA
>JAUWPO010000073.1 GCA_030611505.1 Chloroflexota bacterium | reverse complement strand
TCACATTATTGTACAAACATCTTATCCGGATGTCAATTTATTGCTATTGGTTTAGAGACTCCTGTTCCACAGCACATGCTAAAGGGGAGCAAACAGTGGACCGGTTTTCTAAATTCGCTAACGATCTGACCGGGGAATTTTGAAAGTTAATCCAATTGACCAACTTGCTGCAATTAATATATAATGAGAAAAATCAATCGAACAACCAACATGACTATTAACACTGTCTAGGAGTCAGGCTGGTATTTGGTCTGAATAGCACCAAAGCATTCATTAAGACCGTCGACCGCGCATCGGTGGTCTTTGTTTCTGAAAAGAGCGAATCTCAATCCAGTTCTTCTTTCTTGGAATACAGAGATGCTTTATTCACTAACCATTATTTTCAATTTTGTATTCCTGGTCGTAGCAGTTTGGCTTGGTGTTTACTTGGTTACCCGCAGCCCGCACAGTCTTGTCGCCTGGTTGACGGGACTAACTCTATGGTCGATAGCGGGACTATTTCTTAATTTTCTGCTGGCACTTACTCCACCACCATGTTTAGAAAATTCTCCCGATTGAGCACAACCGTTTTTACCGTTCTGTCCAGCGGTGACACTCGCATGCGACCGGAGCTTGTGGCTTCATCGCTGGTTAGTGAAACCCGCCATTGCCGCAATAGTACTCGTCTCCCTTAGCATGCTCTTAAGCGTTGTCTCGCTGGTTTACCCTTATTTCTAATTTTGAGGTAGCAAATGAGAATTGCCTATATATGCCAATCTTACCCTCCCATGATCAGCGGGGCATCGCTTGCCGTTCAACGCTTGGCAGAAGGTATGGCTGCGCGTGATCATGTCGTTTTGGTGATGACAGCCAGCGAAAGGGGGGAGGCATATACCGAAGAGTTTGACAATCTCAAAGTGAGACGATTGCGTGCTTTTCAGAATCCGCTGCGTGTTGACCAGAGTTTCTTATTATGGGATCGAAATATAATCTCCGCCGAATTCAAGGAATTCAAACTCCAAATTTTGCATTTTCACGACCCCCTCAATTTAGGCGTGGCAGGTTTGGTAACAGCTCGTAGGTTGCAGATTCCTGTAGCATTAACTCTCCACCAGGTGCCCCGCTTTGTGAGTGCCTATTTACCGAATGTACCTGCTCTGCAAAACACTGTCGAGTCTGGACTCTGGTCTTACGGCAGGTGGCTTCTACAGCAGTGTGAAAAAGTTATCGTCCCCAGTCACGCCATCGCTGAAGAAATTCATTCTCATGATATTCAACGTCCAAATGTGATCAGCAATGGTATAGATTTGCATACCTTCAATCCCGATCCACCTGATCCTAGTGAACGTGAGACTTTATGCTTGAGATATGGACTCGACCCTGATCTGCCGGTTGTCCTGCATGTCGGTAGGCTGGATGTGGATAAACAAGCGAACCTGGTCATTCGAGCTTCAGCACAAGCAATCAATCAAGTTGATGCTCAACTATTAATTGTCGGGGATGGTCGCCAGCGTGAGGAGTTAATCGAATTATGTGCTAATCTAGGTATTGGAAAAATTTGTCACTTCCCCGGATTTGTAGAAACGAACGGTGATCTGCCAGGATTGTATAGATTAGCAGCAGTATTTGTAACCGCTTCGGAAATCGAAACCCAGGGACTGGTCATCCTGGAAGCCATGGCAAGTGGGTTGCCCGTTGTCGCTATAAAGGCGACCTGCATACCAGAATTGGTACAGGACAACGTCAACGGCTATTTATCACAGCCAGGTGAAGTAGGGCAAATGAGCGAACAGGTACTGAGAATATTAATGTCACCTAATCGAGCAAAAGAGATGGGTCGGGTTAGCAGAGCACTGGCGCAGGAGCATTCTATCGACAAGTCGATAGACAATCATGAGGAGCTTTATCAATCTATACATATCAATAGTACGTAGTTGTAATTTATCTTAACAATTTGGTACTTTTTGGTAGTTCATGCTCTTGTTTTGGCGGTTTAAATTCTATATGCTAGAGTGGGATGTAAGGATATTACCATGGAATTTTGGTACAACTTCGCGAAAGGCATCGTGCGAACATATTTGACATTTTTGGTCGAAGGGTTTGACGTTCAGGGGAAGGAAAACCTCGAACCAGGACCTAAAATTATCGTAGCCAATCATCCGAATGCCACGGATGCTTTCTTCCTGCCGTTTATTTTCCCTGAGAAGCTGCATTTTCTTATCCAAGAGGAAACTTTCGGCATCATATTAATTGGAAGGTTGCTCAAATTGGCCGATCAGATACCAGTCGTTGCGGGACGAGGTCGAGAGGCGTTAGGTGAGGCGTGTGAAAAACTGTCACAAGGTCATTCAGTGGCCATTTTTCCTGAAGGGCACTTGAGCCACGGGAAGGCTCTCCGAAGGGCTGGCTCCGGAGCAGCGATTCTTGCCCTGCAAAGCGGGGAACCCGTAGTTCCGGTTGGCTTTTATGTGCCACCCGAATTCACCCGTACGATGCGGCTTCAAATGAATAGTCGAGGAAGTAAAGGGCGCTGGCAACTGGGGGGTCGATGTTCCATCCAGATAGGTGAACCCTGGAAACTGGATTCGAATTTTCATCGAGATCGGAGTTACGGCACTTTGCGAAAGATAACAGAAGAAATAATGATTAGGATCCAGAATCTAGTGAAGATGGCGGAAAACACCGTATAAGCAAGGACCGATTCAAAGATATGAAGCGCAAGAAAAGGAAACATTCAATGACCCGCAAAACCTGCGTAATTCTGCTTATATTATTGTTGAGCGCGACTTCGACTGCCTGCGAAGAGACCTCTACTCCAAGTATTTCATACGATCCAAAAGAGCTGAGTTTTTCCGGCAGACGCGCTTTCGCTATTGAGGACGAATTTGTCACCACTTTCACCAATCGGCACAGTGGAACCAACCAGAGTCAACTGGCAACTGAGTGGTTATGGGAACAATTCACAGCCGCAGGTTGGACCTGCGAGATGGATGAATGGGAGATCATCAACTACAGCCAGCCTGTGTCTTTAAGGAACGTTGTATGCCGGCTGCCTGGGGAGGATGCGAATGATCCACGTGAGATCCTGGTGCTTGCCCACTACGACCAGGCTTCCACTACCATCCAGGGCGCGGACAACGACGGTTCCGGGATTGCCATCCTGCTTCATCTGGCGGAGATTTTTGCTTCAGAAGATCCACCCAAATACACTCTGGTTTTTGTGGCTGACGATGCCGAGGAATACGGCATGGTCGGCAGCCGGCGCTACATCCAGACCCATCTTGATGCGGAAAACATAATCGCCGGTATCTCCCTCGACAACCTGGGCAGGTATTACTACGACAGCATGATCCTGGAGTCTGTGGGTCAATTCAGCGGCTACGGGCCGATCTGGATCGCTTTAACAACCAGAGAGGCTGCCCGAGCAGCAGGTAATTTATGGGAGGTCAAACTTAAAGCGCCTTTCGACCAGGCTTTGGATCAGGCGGTGCCGATCTCGCTGACAGATCAGGGACCAATGGTCGCTGCGGGTGTGCCGGCGCTCGGCTTTGGTGCCGGTTATCATCCTGATTACGCCGATGAGCATTACAGACTGTGGCACGACCCGGATGACACCATGGAAAACCAATCTCCCGAAGCGCTGGAGCAATCAGGGTTAATCGGCGAAGCCTGGATCCGCCAGCTGCTGTCGATGGAAACTTTTCCCGAGGAGTCGGGACCCTACTTGTATTTCGACGAGGACCAGCAGGTGCTGCGCGGCGTGCCCTTGTACCTGATTTTCATCGGTTTTGTGGGCTTGTTTTTCATAGGCAGTTACTTCATAGGAACACGCACTAATCAGAATAAAAGAAGCGGCTGGCTTAAAGCGTTGCCCCATTATCTGGGATTGTGGCTGCCATCAGTGGCTTCAATCCTGCTGCTGTATCTGTTCGTAGAAGTGGGCATCATGGATAAATACCACCTCTATCCCGCCACTACCAAGGATCCGGCCATGTTGAACCCGCGCTGGTCGGCGGTGATCCTGTCCGTGCTCGGACTAGGGCTGTTCTTTTGGATAGGACGGCGATTGGAACGCAAATATGCTGGAGCAGTCCCTGAATTTGGAGAAATTAAGAGCTTGGCATTCATGTTTATTGGATTGGTGGGTGTTTACATCGTGATTGCCAATCCTTTCTCACTTTTGTTCTTAGTTCCTGTGCTGCTTTGGTTCCTGATCCGAGGTCGAAAGGGAATCGGTAAATTGCTCGATATTTCCCTTTTCCTTCTGGGTGGCTTGATGGTGTATGCCCTGATCTATTTTTTTGGCTTCTTGCTCTTGAGATACGGCTTTGTTTTTCTTTGGATGTTTATGAACATAATCTCTATCCGCATGTTCAGTTTTCCAGCCATGCTGGCTGCTACAGCGGTCATGGCGGCGGGTCTATCGTTGATCGTCAATCCCCCTGCATCGAAATAAGTTGGATGCTCAGGTAGGAATCAAGCATTTCTACATTTCCGGTTCAACAAAGGTAATGCACAAGGAGGAAATACCATGAATCAAAAATCGATTATCACTTTTCTAACGGCAGGAGCCGTCCCAAAATCAATTGCGTTCAAGTTAACCAGTCTGTGTAACATGAACTGCAATAGATGATCCACCATTTGTGCGGGTTGCTGCTATTTATTTCGTCCACATACAATCTGTTCGCTGCTTAGATATTGGGGGTAATCCAATTTATTTTTCTTCTGGATACTGCGTTTTTTTAGCCACCTGACACTGTACTGGAGAGCGCTCCCTGACGACATTCTTAAACTGTCGAGTAGCCAGTTTTTTTCTCCGTTAGAAATTATAATATCAAGATGCTTTGACGTTAAATAACTTTGTGCTAAAATTCATATCTTGTACGCAGTTTGATTGGAGAACCAAAGGCAAGCTTAATACTTGAATCCAAGTAAGCTGCTCGAGATAACATGAAAAGAAACCTTTCAAAGGGTAAATTGAGACATATCCTGATCTTACTTGCAGCGCTTTTTATGCTGGCAGGAGCCACCCTGACCGCCTGCGAAGCCGAGCCAGATACCACAAACCAGAAAACGATCTACGTGGGTCCAAACCTGGTTGACTGCGTTGGAGTGGCGCCGCAGCAGTGTTTGCTCATAAAAGAAAATCCGGATGATCTATGGTCGCTGTTCTATGACCAGATCGAAGGTTTCGATTTTGAAGAGGGATACGAGTATGAACTAATTGTGGAGGTACAGGTAATTGATGAACCTCCCCAGGATGGTTCTATGCTCAGGACCAGTCTTGTGGAGATCGTCACCAAAACGGAGGTCATACAGCCATCCACTGACCAGCCCGTTGGAAGGGAAGGTCTCCCAACACTCACCTGGGAAGCAATTAAAAACGCGCTATACCCCAATAAATGGTCCTCCAAATCTGCGGCGCAGTTGGTTGATGGGGAATACCGCCAAAAGGACTCTGTGGATTCAGCGGAAGGGCTTTATATCGGTCTGGCTCCGTATCGATTTTATGGAGATCTGGACGGGGACAGCCTCGAGGACGCGCTGGTTGTTTTGGTTGCCGAACCCGGGGACTCCGCCCCGTTCTACAACCTAGTCGCGGTTCTGAACAAAGGGGGCACGCCGTACCCTATGGCTCCTATGCCCCTCGGTGAGCGAATCTCCATTCGTTCTGTTGCTATCCCAGATGGAGAGATCGTGGTAGATATCGATGTTTTCGCTCCTGACGACCCCGCCTGCTGCCCCTCGCAAAGCAAGCGTTTGATATTTAAAATGGAAGATGAGGTTTTTGAGCTGTTTGAGGAAACTGATTTGCCCAGTGCGCAGGTTTCGGGTAATTTGGATGTCACTCCGCAAAGGATCGTTTCCAAACCGGGCGCTAAATCGGCGACTTTTCAAAGGCAAATCGCCTTTAACGAAATTGACAGCTACGTACTGCGCGCCCTTGCCGGTCAAATGATGGATGTGAAAGTCGATTCACCCCACGATAATGTGCTGTTATCAATAAAAGGCGAAGAGGATGGCGCTGTGCTGGCTTCGATCAACACTGAACTCACAAATTGGTCCGGCGAAATACCAACCACACAGGATTATACGATTCGAGCAGTATCCGTCGGGAGCGACACAGAATACGACTTAGGGATAACGATTAAGGGCGCAGGCGGGAGGACCCGCATGATCCCGCCCGAGCCCTACCTGATACCGGCTGTGGATGGGACTCTTGCTGTCCTCAGCGGTCCTGGAACGGGTTATGAAGTGATCGGTCGTCTGGATTCTGGTGAAGCGATCCACATCACGGGTCGCAATCTGGGTGTGACCCCCGAAACCAGGTGGTGGAGGGTTTGCTGTTTTCGCGGCCAGGAAGGTTGGGTGCGCGACGACTATGGCGAAGTTGTTGGCTCGACCGATGACCTTCCCGTGCCGGAGACATCCTTGGACAGTACGCCTGAGCCGATCGTCCCTGTTTCTCCGCCTTCCGCCTCGTCAGATAAAATTATCTATCTCACCTTTGATGATGGGCCTTCCAGCCCGCGTTGGACGCCTCAAATTCTTGAAGAGCTGGAGCGCTATAACGCACGAGCCGCGTTTTTTGTGCTGGGAGAGGATGCAGGGTCGAACCCGGAACTCATTCAAAACATGGTGGAGAGTGGACATACGGTGGCGATCCACACATCCAGCTATTTCACCCTCGCAGGTGAAAGCCGCGCACGATTTTTCGAAGAAGTGATGAGCGCTTCGGAGACCCTGGGGACAACTGGTGAGGGCTGCCTGCGCCCGCCCGTTGGAGCGCTCGATTCTTTCACGCGCGCCCAAGCGGCTGAGTTGGGATTCGCAGTCGTATTATGGGATATTGACGCCCAGGACTGGCATCTCGACGACGCAAATGAAATTGCAAACCAGGTTTTAGAGCAAGTATATCCGGGGGCATACATATTGATGCAGGGCGGAGGAGGGGATCGCACAGCAACTGTAACCGCCCTGGCGGTGTTGCTGCAAGAACTCAGCGCCCAGGGCTATCAATTCGCTCCGTTGTGTAGAGAACAATAACCGCCGGTATTACCCCGGGACAAGTGCCTCGATGATCGATCCTGAACGCTTACTCTTCATTCACGGTTTATGGGGTTCCAGCCAGGGAGTTAAAGCGAGCCTGCTGCGGGAGATTTTCCCCGATATATTGACCCCGGATTTGCGTGGTGAACTGCACGAACGGATGGGTGAGTTAGGCATGATTTTGGGTGAAAAAACGGATTGGACGATCATCGGGTCGAGCTTGGGTGGTTTGATGGCGGCGATGTTCACCTGCCAGAACCCGGACCAGGTGGCAAAACTCATCCTGTTAGCTCCGGCGCTCATCTGGCCTGATTTTGCGAACTCACTTCCAGAACCGGTATCCGTACCCGCAGTCGTATATCATGGCAGCCGGGATACTATTGTGCCCCTCGAGCAGGTTAAAGAGATTGCCGGGCGGGTGTTCCTGAATTTGACATTTAATGTCGTCGACGACGATCATGGGCTGTACAAAACGGTGCACGAGATCGATTGGCGTACACTGTTAGACGTATGATCGACGAGCGCAGCATTAAGCATCCGCTCTTTGGATGCCTTAAGCAACGGTTTTTGTTGCCTAACGGTCTTTGTTGCCCAACGTTCTTCGTTGCCCCATTGCAGGCGCGAAGACCCTAAGGGTTTCAACGAACCAAAGGTTCGCAACCCTTAGGGTCTCAAAAAGCCTCCCTCGAAGTGACACCTTAATAAAAGCATCAGGTACCTAAACCTCTTTATAAGAAAACATCCCAACGTTACGTACGATTGGAGGTAGAATACCCCTTTATTGATCTTTCACGACATTGAGGTAATCAAATGAGTTCAAACCAGACCGAATGGGCACAGGTTGATGAAGACGGCAGGTTGGTGCTGCCAGATGAAATTATGGGGCGCTACGGGCTTGGTCCCGGCGCTCGATTGAGGCTGGAAATGGGACCCAACGATATCCACCTGCATCGCCCAGTGACACATCTGGCAAAGGTGTATATCGAACCGACCAATCACTGCAACCTGAACTGCCGCACGTGCATTCGTCACAGTTGGGACGAACCGCTGGGACGCATGACCCCCGAGACCTTTGAACGCATCCTGGCGGGAATCAGCGAATTTTCCGCACAGCCGTCGATTTTCTTTGGCGGTCTGGGTGAACCGTTATTCCACCCGCGCACCATTGAGTGGATATCAAGGGCAAAAGAGCAGGGCGCTTTTGTTGAAATGATCACCAACGGGACACTGCTAACAGAGGAGCGCTCGAAAGAGCTGGTCGAATCCGGTCTTGACATGCTCTGGGTCTCCATCGACGGAGCCACACCGGAAAGCTACACAGATGTCCGCCTGGGAGCCGAGCTGCCGAATGTGCTGGATAACATGTACCGTTTTCGCAAGATTCGCCGGGGAGGCCACCATCCAAGACCTGAGATCGGAGTTGTTTTTGTGGCTATGACGCGCAATATCGACGATCTACCAGAGGTCATCACCTTAGGAAAGCGCTTCGGAGCCAAGCGCTTCATGGTGACCAACGTGCTCCCTTATACCGAAGAGATGCAGTCAGAGATGCTTTATAGGCGCACCCTGCGGGATATAACTTACCTGCCTTCGCCCTGGCTGCCTTCCCTGCGGTTGTCCAAAATGGACCTCAACGAAACCACACGGGATGCCTTTTTCAAAGCGCTTAACAGCGGTTGTAATGTCGAGTATGCCGGCAACAACCTGGGGGGGTCGAATGATATCTGTACCTTCATTGAGGAGGGATCGCTGACGATTGGTTGGAATGGCGGTCTGAGTCCCTGCCTGCCCTTGCTGCACAATCACGTCAGCTATCTGCAAGGCAAGGTGCGTGTTTCCCGCCGTGATATCATCGGGAATATGAACGAACACAGCCTGGCTGAACTGTGGTTTGACGAGAGTTATGTCGCATATCGCGAGCGCGTGCAGAGCTTTGCTTTTGCACCCTGTACGCCTTGTGGGGGGTGTGAGCTTTCTCAGGCGAACGAGGAGGATTGCTACGGCAATACCTTCCCATCTTGTGGAGGCTGTTTGTGGAACCAGGGCGTGATTCAGTGTCCCTGAACCAGGCTAACCAAGTTCAATCGCTTTGAATGCCTCCACCTGGCTGCGGATTGCGCGCTCGGTTGGCAGGCGTTCAATGCTGGAAGCGCCAAAGAAACCGCCAATACCCGGCATGCGCGCCAGGGAAGCCGCGACGTTTTCTGGCTCGTCGAACGGTCCGCCGTGGCAGATCACCAGTATATCTTCCCGCACCATACGCCCCGCATCAGCGATCCTCATCACGATGTCAATCGCTTCGTCCAGCGTAAAAGCCACTCCTGCGCCAATGCTGCCCGCAGTTGTCAGACCAACGTGAGCCACTAACTGGTCAGCGCCGGCTTCTGCCATCGCTATGGCTTCATCCTCGTTGAACACGTAAGGTGAGGTGAACATATCTAGTTCGCGGGCAAGCCGTATGGCTTCCACCTCTTTGTCGTAACCCATGCCGGTGACTTCCAGATTCTGACGGAACCTGCCGTCGATCAGCCCAACAGTGGGGAAGTTCTGTATACCGGAGAAGCCCATTTCTTTCAACTGCTTCAAGAAGACCGGCATTAAGCGAAACGGGTCTGTACCACACACACCTGCCAGCACTGGGGTGTCCTTGACGACCGGCAGCACTTCGGCAGCCATCTCCACCACAATGCCGTTGGCGTCGCCGTAAGGCATCATACCCGCCAGCGAACCGCGACCCGCCATGCGGTATCTGCCCGAGTTGTAGATAATGATCAGGTCAGCGCCACCCATCTCAGCGAACTTGGCGGAGATGCCGTTTCCTGCTCCACATCCGACGATCGGTTTACTGGATGCGGATAGTTCCGTCAGGCGCCTGAGTATTTCTTTACGCGCTATTGCCATAGTGTTTAGCTCCTATTAGTGTTCATTATGAAGTAACAATATTATCCCCAATACCATATCTCTAATCCCTGATTGACTGATTCCTGATCCCTATCCCTTTAACATCTCCAATAGAGTCTCTGCTGCTTTGTGGGCGAACACCTTATCGTTGATATTGTTCTCCATCTCAATAACCGGTATTTCAGGCTTTAGATTTACCTTGATCGCCTGGAAGCAAGCCTGGTCAGCCTGTGGGTCCCAGAAATCTCCACCTGGGCTGTCCAGCATCGAAACGCCTCTGAGCGGCAGCAAGACTGCGACCGCAGCGGTGGCGGCGTTGGCGGCTGCCGCGATCATCTCGCCAATGTGTGTATTCTCCTCGATATTGGTGCGCAGCAGGGTGATGTCCGGATTCCACTTATAAAGAACCCGATTATGGTACTTCTCGGGAATGGTGTCCATCCCCCAGAAATTGGCCATGTCCACACATCCAGGCACAAGCACCGCCGGTATACCCGCCTGTGAAGCAGCCAGACATCGATCGGGACCTGCATTCAGGACACCTCCACAGACTTCGTCCGCTAGTTCTGTGGTGGTGATGTCCAGCGAGGCAGTGATGTAACCGTCCGCGATCAAACCTTCCATGGTCTTACCGCCAGTTCCCGTGGCGTGGAATACCAGCACTTCGTAGCCGTTTTGCTCGAGCACCGCCCGCGCCTGGTCAACGCATTCGGTCGTGTTCCCGAACATGGAAGCGGCGATCAGTGGTCTCTCGTCAGTGGGACTCTCCGCTTCTGCGCTGCCCATTCCTGCGATCGCACCGGCTGCATTGGCGTAGATGACCCGGCTGATGCGGTTAAACCCGGCTATATCGACGATCGAGGGCATAAAGGTGATGTCCGTTGTGCCTGTGTAAGCGCTGACATCGCCGCTCGCCACCGTCGAAAGCATAACCTTGGGAACTCCAACCGGTAGGCTGCGCATTGCAGCGGTGGCGATGGATGTACCCCCGCCTCCGCCCATCCCGAGGATACCGTCCAATTTGCCATCATCGTAGAGCTGCTGCACGATGACAGCCAATCCCTCGGACATGGTCTGCATGGCCTGGTCTTTGTGTTCGCCCGACTGCAGGTAAGTCAGGTCTCCTCCGGCGGCTTTGGCGACCTGATCGCGGCTGATATCGGGCTTGAGTGCCGGGTCTCCCATCACACCGAAGTCCACAACAAAGGTTTTCAAACCGAGTCCTTCTATGAGCGTTTTTACAAACGCAAACTCCTCACCTTTGGTATCGAGCGATCCTACCAGTACAATCGTT
>JAUWPO010000063.1 GCA_030611505.1 Chloroflexota bacterium | reverse complement strand
TACTACTACACGGGTCGTTACGATGATGTCATTGAGCTGGCGACTACCACGCTCCAGGTAATGGCGGAACCGATCCTGGAGGAAAGCTATTACTGGCGCGCTAAAGCGAAACTGGCACTGGGTGATAATGATGGCGCTATCGAAGACTTCAAGAAGAGCCTAGAAGTTCATCCTGATTTTGGACCCAGTGTTGACGAACTTCTGCGGCTGGGGATAGAACCATAAACGTTATGCCTGGAATCCGGCATAGGTTGGTGCACCCTTTTTCTCTAGTAAATGGCAATCCTCTGTCTACAACGTTACGTGCATCGCACGATATTAACCCATTGAGGCTGACCAGGGTTTGTCAAAAAAATGGGTATAATGGGAGCCATGAGCACCAAAACTGAACTTCAAGATGATCTAAAAAAGGCCATGAAGGCCAACGATAAACTTAGTAAGCGCACACTGCGTATGGCGCTGGCAGCCATCCAGTTAGCTAAAGTTGAGAAACGCGGCGTGCTGGATGAAAACGCCATCCTGACGATCCTTCAGAAGGAGGTCAAGGTTCGCCGCGAAGCAATCGATGAAGCCCGGCAAGCCGACCGTCCAGACCTGGAAGCCGAGGCTGAGGCAGAAATCGAGGTCCTGGAGGAATACCTGCCGCAGCCTATGACCGAAGAGGAGTTGGAAGAATTGGCACAGCATGTGATTGATGAAGTGGGAGCTGCCAGCCCGCGTGAAATGGGACAGGTTATGAAGGTCCTCGTGCCGCGTTTGCAGGGTCGGGCTACTGGTCAAGAAGCCAGCCAGGTTGTCCGCAAGCTTTTGCAACAGTAATAAACCACAAATTTCGATAGGTTGAAATCTCCCGTGGTGGAGGGGAACTTGCAACCGATTAAGTTCAGCAATGGCAAATAATTCTGCAAGTGAATCTGCTCCAAACAAGGTGTTTCTTGGGCTGCTTGTGTTGGTCGGCAGCGGGTTGGCGCTGTTGGCGCTGCTGATCCCAACGCTTTCACGCGCTCTATCGCCACCCCCACAGCCCGGTGATGTAGCCACCCAGGATTACCGCGCACCGGAGCCAATCACCTACGATAGCGAAGTCCTGACGGAACAGAGGAGAGAGGTAGCAGAGCGGGCGGTGCTGCCGATTTACACTTCTACGGGCACAATCGTGGCGCGAACGCAGTTGGAGCGCTTACGTAATTCGCTGGCTTACATCACCAGTGTGCGGGCGGATGAGTATGCCACTCCGCAGGAAAAAAAGAATGATCTGGCTGCCTTGAGCGACGTTCAACTCAGCCCGGATACGGATGCCACCATCCTGGGACTCACGGATGCCCGCTGGCAGGCGATTCAACAAGAAGCGATTGTAGTACTGGAAAGGGTGATGAGAGGCACAATCCGCCCCGAGAGATTGGATGGAGCCAGGGCGAGCGTACCAGCTTTGGTGAGCCTTTCATTGCCGGAGTCGCAAGCTGATATCGTGGCTGAACTGGCATCAGCTTTCGTTGCACCCAACAGCGAATACAGCGAAGTATTAACGGAAACTGCTCGCCAGGAAGCTCATGATTCGGTGACTCCGGTCAGCCGGTCCTACGCCGTCGGTCAAACTGTCGCCCTACGAGGCCAGATACTCGGCGAATCCGACGTGGAGGCGCTGGAGCAGCTTAAGCTCATCCAGCCGCAACCTAAATGGCAGAACCTGTTAAGTGCAGTCGCCATCGTTCTGCTGATCACCGTGATTACTGCTTTATATCTGAGCCGTCAGAAGGCATTAAAACCCCAATTCGGGCGCAGTATTACAATGATTGTGGTCTTGTTCCTGGTGACATTAATCAGCGCCCGGTTAACGATCCCATCTCATACGGTAATTCCCTATGCGTTTCCTGTTGCCGCTTATGGTCTAACGGTTGCGGCTTTGTTCGGTGCAGAGTTGGCGATGATCACCGCGGTGCCCCTGGCGATTTTGGTCGCTTTTGGGCTGCCGAACGCTCTGGATCTGACCCTGTATTACGTATTGGGAAGCCTGTTCGGGGTGCTGGCTTTGGGGAGGGCTCGCAGGATTGTTTCCTTTTTTAAGGCGGGCGCAGCGGTTGCCCTTGCGGGCTCGATCGTTATCCTTGCATATCACCTGCCTCTGCCGACCACGGATTGGCTCGGAGTCGCTACGCTGACAGGTGCCGCAATTTTCAACGGGTTGGCCTCAGCCAGTATCGCTCTGCTGCTGCAATTTTTCCTGGCGCAGTTTCTGGATATGACCACACCGATGCAGCTCATGGACCTCACGCGACCTGACCACCCGCTGGTGCAGCGTCTTTTGAATACCGCTCCTGGGACATACCAACACTCGCTGCAAGTTGCTAATATGGCTGAGCAAGCCGCAGAGCGTATCGATGCAGATCCGCTGCTGACCCGTGTGGGTGCCCTTTATCACGACGTGGGTAAATTGCGCAACCCCATTTTCTTCATTGAGAACCAACCACCGGGATTTCCCAACCCTCATGATAAATTGGATCCCTTGACCAGTTCCGCGGCGATTATTCGCCATGTGCCTGATGGACTTGACCTGGCTCACAAATACCGTTTGCCTGGGCGCATCGTAGATTTCATCGCTGAACACCACGGCACAATGGTCACGCGCTACCAGTATGTCCGGGCGATAGAAGCTGCCGGTGGTAACGAAGAGAATGTGGATGAGGATCAATTCCGCTATCCGGGGCCGCAACCTCAAAGTCGTGAGACTGCAATTGTGATGCTGGCAGACGGTAGCGAAGCGCGCGTACGCGCCGAAAGACCTGTGGATGAAGACGAACTGCGGGAATTAATCCAAGGTGTGGTTGAAGACCGGGTCACCTCGAATCAGTTGGACGATACGGATTTGACTTTACGTGAGCTCAATGTGATTGTCGATTCGTTCACAGGGACCCTAAAAGGCGTGTATCATCCGCGCATGAAATATCCACAGCTAAGCAAGGAAGCTTCGTCAGAACCCGTAACAACACCACTAACGAACCGCATTTCAGAGGGGGATTCGGATGTGAAGGTGGATATGTCTGTCGACACACCTCCGTCTGTACCCTGAATTGACTCGATGATCGTTATCCAAATCGCAGAAGAATTAGCATCCATCGATTTTGGTCCTCCAATTGATCCTGTGCTGCTCCACCGTGCTGCCCGAGAGGTAATGGATTATATCGGAGGCGATATGGATGTGGATATAACGATTATTTTGACGGACGACGCACAAATATACGAGCTAAACAAGAAGTACAGAGGAATTGATGCACCAACCGACGTGCTCTCCTTCCCGTCAGGTGATACCGACCCCGATTCAAATCGTCTTTACCTGGGTGATGTGGTCATCTCATATCCGCGCGCTCAAGCACAGGCTGAAGCTGGGGGTCATCTTATTGAAGCAGAACTGCAGCTTCTGGTCGTGCATGGTGTTTTACATTTATCGGGATATGATCACGTAGAAGAGCAAGGAAAATCCAGGATGAGAGCTGCACAGGCAGAAATCCTGGTCCTTTTAGGATGTGATATCGCCCCACCACACCTCTGATTTTTTACATATTCCTTTGCTGTCGGTGCTCTATTTGGTATTTGTTGCCTGTCTATTAAATACAAAGTCAACATGATCCTGATGTATATCATACTGAGGAATCATTCGTGGTCCTTCTCTGCGCTCATAATGAAGCTCAGGGCAAGCCTCGCAATTCCCAGGGCGTGGGAAACCTGGCAGAGTGATTGACTATTAGTTATGAAACATTACATACAGACTCGCGCTCAATCTTTCCGAAATGCTTTTTCGGGTTGGTGGTTTGTTGTCCGTACTCAGCGCAATGCCTGGATTCACGCTATATTCAGTGTTACAACCCTGGCTGTGTGTTTTTGGCTTCGTCTATCATCAATCGAATGGGCACTCATCATAATCGCAATTGCCCTGGTATGGACTGCGGAGTTTTTGAACACAGCCCTGGAGGCTGTGGTAGACTTGGCGAGCCCGGAACAACACCACTTAGCCAAAGTCGGAAAAGATGTTGGGGCAGCAGCCGTTCTGATTGCCGCTTTCAGCGCCTTATTGATTGGTTTGCTGATTATTGGTCCGCCGTTGTGGGTGAAGATACAATTATTGATTTATTCTTGAGGATTAAAGAATACATATGTCAAAAAGCACATTTCGTTTTGGAACGGTTGGGTCGCCCAAATCCACACCAAAAAGACCGGGCGGCAGCGTGGGTGCGATATTACGCATACGCGAATTGGACATGGGCGCCCTGGAACTTGGCTGGGTGCGAGCAGTGCGTGTTTCAGAGAAGACCTGCGAGAGCATCAAAACAACAGGTCGGGAGAAGGATGTCCAAGTCAGCGTACATGCTCCTTATTTCATTAATTTAAACGCCGACGATGAGGAATGGCCGAAAGCTCGTAAACGATTGATGGACGCGGCCCATTATGGAAACCTGGCTGGAGCCACTGATGTCGTCTTCCACCCGGGTTCATACTTCAAACAACCGCCAGAGAAAGTGCTCCCCATCGCGATTCTGCGTTTGGAAGACTGCGTGCGGGAACTACGTCAGGCCGGGAATCGGGTTGTGTTACGACCGGAGACGATGGGTAAATCGGCTATGCTGGGCTCGTTGGAGGATACGATAGAAATGAGCCTGGCTGTACCTGGCGTACAGCCGTGTTTGGACTTCGCCCATCTGCATGCCAGACCTGGCGATGGCTCGCTGAACACTTATGATGAGTGGGCGCGCCTTCTAGAAAAATATGGCAATGCCTTGGGAGACGAGGCTCTTTGCAGTTTGCACACCCACCTTTCTGGAATTGAATATACAAAAAAGGGCGAGAAGAACCACCTGACGCTCGAAGAAGCAGACTTGGATTTAAAGGCCTTATTACAGGCATTGTACGATTTTAACTGCTGCGGTCGCATCCTTTGTGAGAGTCCTACGCTTGAGGAGGATGCCCTGTTCATTAAGCAGTCCTGGCTTGAAGTGTCGGGTTCGACGGCAGATGAACAAGGATGAAAGTCGAAGTTTCTTGTACTCATTTGCTGGTGGACCTGCACTCCCGCATGCGCGACTGCAGGTTGTGCCTGGAAGCGGGCTATGAAATATTTCCGCGGGCAATTTTTTCCGGTGGTAGGGGTGCACGCTTGATGGTCATTGGTCAAGCACCCGGCATCACGGAAAAAGAGGCGGGACGACCCTTCAACGCTGGAAGTGGAACGCGTTTGTTTAAGTGGTTGGGGGAGGCTGGGGTTAAGGAAACCTGGTTTCGCGATTCCCAATACATGACCGCGGTAACGAAGTGCTATCCTGGGCGCTCTCAGTCCGGAAGCGGTGACCGCGTGCCTACTAGCAGCGAACAAGGTTTTTGCCGTCCATACTTGGATGAGGAGATCATTTTGATCGATCCTGAGTTGATCATCCCGGTCGGGCGCCTGGCAATTAGCATATTCTATCCCAACAAAGTATCTCTAAAGGATATCATTGGCACACATAAACAGGTTGATGGGCGCTGGATTGTGCCCTTACCCCATCCATCCGGGGCAAGCAGGTGGCACCAGATTGAAGCCAACCGTGACCGCATTGGGGAGGCTGTGGCTCTGATCCGGCATCATGTTGAACACATTTTTGCTTAATGATGGTTAAATAATTTGTGCCTATGGGGGATCGGCGGGATATAAGTGGTTTACGCCCAGTTAGCTCTTTAGTTTGTCCCCCCTCAAGAACACCAGTTTTTCAGGGTGCCAAAATCTCGATATCGCTTTCGCTCCGGCGCTCTGCGAGCCATTCACCCAGGGCTTGAATTTTTAGCATCAATAGTGCGTCGGGTTCGAGAGACCGCTGCGGGTCGCGCTCAACGACCACTAATATGTGAAAGCCGGCGAGCGTTTCGATCACCGGGCTGTATTCATTGATTTCGAGATTGAAGGCGGCTTCGTCCAGTTGAGGGTCTGGCAGATAGCCACGTGGAAACCAGCCCAAGTCACCGCGTGTAATGGGGTCATACTCGAATGCCAGGTTGTCAAAGTCGTCCCCAGCCTGGAGTTGGATGAGCACTTCGTTGGCTTCTTGGGCGCTGAGGAGCAGAATCTGGCGAGCATGCACCTGTTCGGCGGTCTCCGGTATTGAGGTGATAATCTTGTCCCGCATCCGGGCTGAGGTGATCGAGCGCTCCAGGGCGAGGTGGAAGCTATCTTCGTCGTAGCCATATGCTTCCATCCAGTCTGATAGCGCTTGCGACCCACCGATGTTGGTCTTCAATTGTTCCAATCGATCTTCTAAAGTTGCTTCATCCACAACAAGACCCTCTTCGGCGGCTGCTTGAGCTAACAGGACCCGGTCGATGAGATCGTTCAGGACCCGCTCTTCATCCTTGGGAGTCAAATCCCGGTCTACTGCATCCTGGTAAAGTGCAAGTTCGGACTGGTATTCCTCCTGGGAGATTCTGATTCCGTTTACACGCGCTGCTAAAATCTCTGGAGTAGGAGAGGGTGGATCAGGTGAAGGGGTTTGGGGTGCATCTGCCTGTTGTGTGTCTTGTGGTGTCCTGGTTTGGACATCGGAAGATACTTGCGGGGGAGATACTTCACGGGTTGCTGTGAGGGTCGCGTCGCTGCGATTGCATGCGCCGGCAAATAAAACCAGGAGCCCCAGCTGTACCAGGACTTTGAATTTGACCATGATTTACAAATTCTTTAAAACCGAATGACCTGATTGTTCAGAATATTCATGGGCACCCTGGGAGATGCGGTTGTCCACTACTAAATCGCCGGACTGCATGTATTCCCAAATCACTTGAAATGGGGCTTTTCCATGAACCCACTTTTCAGCAATAACGGCACCATGTGTGGGCAGCACAGTGAAGACGACACCTCGAGGATCTGACGGATTTCTTAATGCTTCGGAGCGAGAAAATGCACCTTTAATGCCGGTCGCTTGTGCTTCTGTAGCGCAGGTCACGGGATAAGTGTAGTATGGTGGGTCCAGGGGGACAAATTCGACCAGGTTGGGATTGAAGGAAGAAATTCCCCTGTGACCGTGCAGTTTTGAGCGCGCCACTGGAACCATCGCCGAGATGCCCCACTCTGGGGGCAGTTCGATGTGCGGGAGAGAACTGTCCAAGTCAACCAATTCCACTGCTTCGGAGGAGGGAGGATCGTTGCGCTTTTCCTCCACGTTGCGAATCAAGGCACCTTTTCGATCCGGTCGCACACCCACAATAACCGCCAAATCGTCATCTGATAGGCTGCTTTTATCAACTGGTCGGGCGCTGCCTGTAATTGTCGTAATGAGGGCGCCCAGTTGTGGGTCCCAGGTGGCGAAGCAGCCCTCGCTGTATTGGCTTGCTACTGCGTCGGTGACAGCGGGAATCTGCACAATGTGATCGATGATCACCATTTCAGTAAAGAAATTGAGCTCACCAAGCTCCTGAGCGGCGGTACGCATGGCAGCCGGAGTATCCAGGGCATCCCATGTTGACCTTGGTATGATCTCCCCAACAACCTGGTGTTCAGTGATCTCATGCGTGCTTACGCTGGTGACCATGCGCAAGGCGATATCCTTATAGAAGGCGTTCGTGTCGCTGGCATCGCTTTGTGGATATGCGCCTACAAGGTCAAAATGGTAAATCTTAAGGGGTGCCTCATCACCTACCAGTAAAAGTATGCGGATGTTTTTCGCCTGAGCCTGCACCAATCGCTCTAAAGCCAGAATCGGTCCACCCCTGTTCCCCTGTTCATACAGTACTTTATATGCACCGGGGGCTAAACCAGGGAATTCGTAGTCTTCCGGATCGAGATCTGGTTTTGATAAAACGTTTTCGAAGTAATCCAAGGTTTGATGCAGCTCTTCCGATTTTATATGCACCAAGGTGTAAATAGTTGGTGAATGTTTGTAGCCAAAGCGCATGCGACCGGTTAATGCGATTGCTTTCCGCCAAGACAACGGTTCGCCAAATGGCGCTGTTGTGAGGATGATGTTTGTATCGTCATTGGGCATTTCCTGAACCGTGTGACCTAACAACTGGAAATTCTTCAAGATGTTTTCGATGACGTCTTCTGCTAATGGCGTAACTGTGGGACCGGGAACGTAACTGATGTGGATGTTTTTCAGCCAGGGGTGAATGTATAGTTTGTCAGTTGCAGATGTACTAGATGTTAGGTTCATATAACTACCTTTGTTGTTGGATTAATATTCCTTATTGTGATCTATTGATTATCAGAGTTAGCACTGCCAGGAAAGCATCCATTAAGATTAATGCGCGACCCGAGATTATACATCAAATCACTTTACACGATTATACCTTTTTTTATCATTCATATCTTGACAGGAGCGGTCTTTGGGGGATAATTGGGTTTAATAATGAAATCGATAAATTCGATGTAAAGGCAGAGATTGAGGAAAGTAATCCAGTGAAAGCTGCCAGGGAGGCGAGGGGCGCAAACTGAAATCCCCGCCCAGTGGAAACCGGCTGAAGTTCCCTCATGAGCCGCCCAGGGGAATGAGCTAAATTAACTAGCTCTAGTAGTTTGGGACGCAACCCCGGCGTTAGCAGGGGAGCCAATCGCGACTTACGAAGTATGCTTAGTTGTTGGCAGCAGAGCGGACCGTTATAAAACGGTCAAGCAGGGTGGTACCGCGGGATTGCTCCCGTCCCTTCTGGAGGACGGGATTTTTAATTAAGGAGCGAATATGTTGGATCAACTTGAACAAATCAAAAGAGAGGCGCTCTCCAGCCTGGAAGCCGTGCAGGACGATGAAGCTTTGGCACAATGGAAAGTTGCCCATCTGGGTAGGAGTTCACCCCTGATGGCGACTTTTGATGATCTGAGAGATGTGCCGAAGGAAGAGCGACCTGCAATCGGAAGAGGTGCTAACCAGGTGAAACAAGCTCTTGAGGCATCTTATGAAGCGAAGAGCGATGCTTTGCGTGCGGCTGCTGTACTCCAATCTCTTGAGAAGGAACACCTGGATGTGACGCTGCCGGGTAGACCTGTTCTGCGCGGCCGTCTGCATCCCACAACCCAAACCATGCGCCGGATTTACGGGGTGTTTGCTGAAATGGGATTTCAAATCTATCTCTCACGGGAAGTTGAGACAGACGAGTATAATTTCCAACTTCTCAATTTCCCTCCGCACCACCCGGCACGTGAGATGCAGGACACATTGTTCGTCGATAGCGGGACAGAGCGCGGCGACAACCCGATCCTGCTTCGTACGCATACCTCGCCGGGGCAGATACATGCGATGCGTGAATTCAGTGCTGCGAATCCAGATGACCCTCCGCCAGTGCGCATCATCCTGCCCGGGATGTGCTACCGCTACGAACAAGTCACCACTCGACATGAAATGCAGTTCAACCAGATCGAGGGATTGGCGGTAGGGGAGCACATCACATTCGGCGATTTGAAGGGCACTTTGAGCGACTTTGCCCGACGTATGTTCGGTCAGCAGGTACGTTATCGTTTTCGAGCCTCTCACTTTCCCTTCACCGAACCCAGCGCCGAGATGGATATCGAATGTTTCGTTTGTGGAGGGGAAGGCTGTTCGGTATGCAAACGGACGGGCTGGTTGGAGATCCTGGGCTGTGGAATGGTGCATCCCATCGTTCTTCAGAACGGCGGTTACGATCCTGATCGCTACACTGGTTTTGCGTTTGGCATGGGCCCAGAGCGCATCACCATGCTGCTGTACCGTATCGAGGACATTCGAAATTACTGGGCTAATGATTTTAGGTTTTTGGAGCAATTTTAAAGTGCAGGGATCAGCAATTAGTTGATTGCCTGATATCTGATTACCTACTTGCCTATTTGCTACTATTCATCTACATGGAGTTTGAATATGCTTATCCCAATATCCTGGCTCAAAGACTTTGTTGACATTACCCTGCCTATAGAAGAACTGGCTCGTGTGTTGACGATGGCAGGTTTGGAAGTTGAAGAGGTCATCTACGTTGGATTACCGTTTCCTGAGGGGCAAATCGAAGGGCGTTCGGGAGCTCACCAACGACCGGAGACCAAGGTGTCCGGTATCGAGTGGGACTCAGATAAGATCGTCGTCGCAGCGGTCCATGAAGTGATGCCCCATCCCGATGCCGACCGGCTGGTGCTCTGCCGCCTGGATGATGGTGGAGGCGAGCAAATCGTCTTGACTGGTGCTCCAAACTTGTATCCTTACAAAGGTAAGGGTGCGCTGGAAAAGCCGTTAAAGGTTCCCTATGCGCGTGAAGGAGCCCGTATCTATGATGGGCACAAGCCCGGTCAAGTCCTTATGACCCTCAAAAGGGCAAAGATCCGGGGCGTGGAATCCTATTCCATGATCTGCTCCGAAAAGGAATTAGGAATCTCGGATGATCATGAAGGGATAATCGTGCTGGATGACGATGCCCCTGTGGGCGTGCCGCTGGTCGACTATATGGGAGATGCGGTGTTTGATATCGCCATTACTCCAAATATCGCCCGGGATGCAAATATCTTAGGGGTGGCGCGCGAGGTTACGGCGCTCACAAATCAAGCGCTGCGCTCCCCCAGTTATAAATTCGAGGCTTCCGGTGCGCCAATTGCAGGTCAGGCTGCGGTTGAGATCACGAATCCCGAACTCAACCCGCGTTTTGTACTTGGGTTGATCCGCGACGTGAAGATCGCCCCCAGCCCTTACTGGGTGCAGCGGCGCTTGCTATTAGCCGGCATGCGCCCGATTTATAACATCGTGGACGCCACCAATTACACCATGCTTGAAGTTGGCGAGCCCCTGCACGCCTTCGATTACGACGTCCTGGTGGAGCGAGTAGGCGGTAAAGCTCCCAAGATCATCACCCGTACTGCTCGTGCTGGGGAGCGGCTCACAACGCTGGATGGGGAGGAGCGTACATTAAGCGATTTTACGGTGCTGGTGTGCGATAGTGAAGGAGCATTGGCGATTGCGGGAGTGATGGGTGGGGCAGAATCAGAAGTACATGAAGGCACTCGCAACGTGCTCCTGGAGGGGGCTGCTTGGAACTTCATCAACATCCGGCGTACGATCGCCGACCAGCGCATGAGCTCTGAAGCGGCGTATCGCTTCTCGCGCGGCGTGCACCCAGCAATGGCTGAACGTGGTGTCCGCCGTGGGGTCGAACTGATGCGCCAATGGTCAGGCGGTGTGATCGCTGAAGGGCTAATCGACAATTACCCCCTGCCGTCCAGTGATCCAAGCGTGGAAGTCACTCCGCGGGACGTGCAGCGCTGGCTGGGGATTGAACTGACCCCAGAAGAAATCGCTGATATTCTACGCCGCCTGGAGTTTAACGTCGAGATGAACGGGAATACTGTGCGCGCCACTTCGCCGGATCACCGGCTTGACATAGGAGCAGGAGTGACCGGGGTAGCAGACCTGCTGGAAGAGATCGCCCGCATTTACGGGTACGAACGGATACCCGAGACGCGCATGGCGGATGAGCTGCCGCCGCAAACTGGAAACCCAGCCCTTGAAAAGGAGGAGCATATGCGCGACCTCCTTGTGGAACTTGGTATGCAGGAGGTGGTCAATTACCGGTTGACTTCACCCGAGCGTGAGGCGCGCCTGCTGCCAATTGGGACAGGACCAGTCGATGCTTCCTATGTAAGACTGGCGAATCCCATCGCTAGCGACCGGCATGTGCTGCGGCGCAGCTTGCTGTCAAGTGTATTGGAAGTCGTAGAACTCAACGCGAGAAATCGAGAGCGGATTGCACTATTTGAGATCGGACCGGTATTTCGACCCTCGCAGGATGGAAGCCTGCCTGTCGAAGTGTTGAGATTGGCGATTGCTCTTACAGGACCGCGCGCGCAGCTCTCCTGGCAGGGAGGCGATACCACAGCGATGGATTTCTACGATTTGAAAGGCGCCCTCGAGGAATTGTTTGCTGGCTTACACATTGACACCGTACGATTTGAACCAGATGAAACAACGCCATATCACCCCGGGAAGTGTGCCCAAATTATACTTGGTGACAATAGGCTGGGAACGATGGGAGAAATGCACCCGCTTGTGCGCGAGCATTATGATCTCCCTGAAACGCCCCTTATTGTTGCCGAGCTTGACCTGCAATTAATTTTGGACGCCATCCCCGGTCGCCACACCATAAGACCGGTGCCGGCATTCCCACCTGTGCTGGAGGACATTGCGGTTATCGTCGACGAGAACATGCCAGCCGAACGTGTGCTGGAGGTCATCGAGGGGGTAGGCGGAAAGATGCTGGTGGAAGTGCGCCTGTTCGATGTCTATCGTGGAGAACAAATTGAGGCTGGCAAGAAAAGTCTGGCTTACAGCCTGGCATACCAGGCTCCTGATCGCACACTGACGGACAAAGAGGCGGCTAAAATCCGGGGGCGCATCATCCGCCGGCTGGAGCAGGAATTGGGGGCGCAACTGCGGAGTTGATGGTGATCTGCAGGGGAGCAGGGGGGTTAGGGTGCGGCGTGGGAGCCGTTATCCAATTCAACCTGAGGGGCGTTTGTGCCAATCTACTCGTCCGGTAAACCTTCAAACAGCATCTTCCAGGCGCTTTCCAGTAAGTTGACAACCGATGTTGGTGCAGTGTTGATCCTTTCGAGGACAGTATCCAGTCGACTTGTGATCTCCAACAAAGCAATCTCTTGAAAGTCGCTAACCTTGCCGCTCAGGTCTGCTAATAGGTCGCGGGCGTCCTGAATGTCGGCGAGCGCCAGATCTGTATTGCCCTGCACCAGCAGGATACGGCTGCGGGTTAGCAGTTCCATAGCTTTCAGCAGTTGGATTTCATTCTCGAGAGCCTGCCAGCGTTCGCCGTAGCTCGTGATTTGATCTGATAATGTCTCCGCGTTTTGATTGAACCCGGTTATAAACGAGGATGCAGCCTCCACATCCACTTGCAGCGTCTCCAGTTTGGCTTGTAAGGTTTCCTTAATGGATATATAGGCTTGCAGGTCGCTCTCCAATGCCCCCAGCCTGGTTTCCATGTCCGACACTTCAGTATCCAGCGCCTGGATATCCTCTGCAATCTCGCTTTGTCCAGCCGCGAGGATCTCCTGGGAGGCTTCGATAGCCTCTAATTGCACTTCCAGATCAGCGAGTGCTTCTTTAAAGCTGTC
>JAUWPO010000118.1 GCA_030611505.1 Chloroflexota bacterium | reverse complement strand
CAAAATTTTTCGCGATCTTGACCGCCTGGCTCGTCCTGGAGTTATACTGGCGTCTAACACATCTTCTATAAGCATCACGAAGATCGCCGCAGCAACCCAACGTCCGGATTCGGTGGTCGGCATGCATTTTATGAATCCTGTGCCGTTAATGCGTCTGGTGGAAGTAATTCGTGGTCTGGCAACAAGTGATGAGACTACTGGAGTTACTATAGATATGTGCCGCAGGATGGGCAAAGAACCGGTGGAGGCGTTGGATTCGCCTGGCTTTATTTCCAACCGTATCTTGTGCCCGATGATCAACGAGGCGGTCTTTGCGCTCCAAGAAGGTATCGGCAGCCGAGAAGCGATTGACACAGTGATGAAATTGGGGATGAACCATCCCATGGGACCGCTCACGTTGTGCGATTTGATAGGGTTGGATGTGGTGCTGTCTGTGATGGAAGTTCTGCAGCGAGATTTAGGAGATGACAAATACCGTCCGGCTTACCTGCTGCGTAAAATGGTTGACGCCGGGCACCTTGGACGTAAAACGGGGCAGGGATTTTATGAGTATCAGTAGCCTAGTGTTCCGTCAACATGATTATTTGGAAAGAATTGATCGTTGGCGGACCACTATAAGCTTTGTCAAGGAGAGCGATGACGTTATCAAATATTTCTTTCACCCTTGATAAAGCGCTCGAGTGAAAATATGCCTGTAAAGAATACATCCCAGGTCTATGATTTCATAGTAATAGGGTCTGGTTTTGGCGGCAGCGTCTCTGCGATGAGATTGGCGGAGAAGGGGTACACGGTCCTGGTACTGGAACGCGGTAAGCGTTTCAATGATGAGGACCTGCCCAAGACTAATTGGGATCTGCGCAATTATTTATGGCTGCCGGCGCTGCGTTGTTTCGGTATTCTCCAGATGAGCCTCTCGCGGGGGTATTTTGTCTATCACTCCAGCGGTGTCGGAGGAGGCAGCCTGGTGTATGCCGCAGTTCTGATGGAACCAAATGAAGACTTCTTTAATTCTCAGTCCTGGAATTACCAGGCAGATTGGGAGCAGGTGCTGCGACCACACTACGAGACAGTCAGATATATGCTGGGTGTGAATACCAACCCAAAATTATGGCCGGCAGACGATGCGCTGTGCGAGATTGCTAAAGAATTTGGTTTTCAAGACACTTTTCGACCTACAGAAGTGGGAATATTTTTTGGGGAACCGGGCGAGGAAGTGACCGATCCATACTTCGGAGGCAAGGGACCCTCTCGATATGGCTGTACACATTGTGGAAATTGCATTGTAGGCTGTCGTGATAACGCCAAGAACTCATTAGACAAGAATTACCTGTTCTTTGCCGAGAAATTGGGCGCTGAAGTGTTTTCTGAATCCCAGGTGCATGCCATTTACCCATTATCTGAAGGGCAGGATGATGGAGCGCGATATGAAGTCCATTTTCACTCCTCTACGGCGTGGGTGAGCAAGCCCACGGAAATTGTACGGGCGCGCAGTGTAGTTGTGTCAGCCGGAGTTCTCGGTACTTTAGCCTTATTGCTGCACTGCAGAGATGAAATCCGCTCGCTTCCCAATCTATCCAACCGGCTGGGGAAAATGGTGCGGACGAATAGCGAAGCATTCCTGGGCGCATTCAGCCGGGCGGGGGAAGACGACCATTCACAGGGGTTGTCGATAACCTCAATATTCCATGCCGACGAAGTAACACAAATTGAGCCGGTTAGATTTTCGAACGGTTCTACTATGCTGATCCGCTCGCTTTCATCCCCCCTTATTGAAGCGACTGGAGGGTTTTTTTCCCGTCTGTGGTCGTCTTTTGTCGAAGTTCTCAAGGGTCCGCTTGCTTTCATAGATCAGAAATTAATTCCAGGATTAGCCAGGCGCGGTTTGATTTTGATGGTCATGCAATCCGAAGACAACCAGATGAAGCTTTCTCTGGGGAGGAATCCATTTGCATTATTCCGTCGCGGCCTGGTGGGTGAGCATGATCGTGAGCATACGATCCCCGTAAACATCGCTCTTGGACACAGAGTAGTTCGTTCTTTTGCAGAGAAGATCCACGGAGATCCAAGCGGGTCAATAACGGAAGGCTTGCTCAATTTACCTATGACTGCTCACATTATGGGTGGGTGTTCCTTTGGACGAACACCACAGGAAGGGGTTATCGATTTGGACTGTCAGGTACACAATTACCCCGGCTTATATGTCATTGACGGTTCAATCATGCCAGCCAATCCAGGTGTAAATCCCACTTTGACGATTACCGCCTTGACAGAATATGCTATGAGTCGTATGCCGAATAATAACGGTCAACAGATAAACACACCATAATTGTTATGTCTCAAGAGAAAATCACCCTCAGCCGCAGTTTGAACTTGTTCACCATCACGATGATCGGTGTTGGGGGCATGATTGGAGCGGGGATTTTTGTATTAACTGGCATTGCGGCGGGTGTTGCTGGACCTGCATTGGTGCTCGTATTTCTGCTAAACGGCATATTAACCACCCTGACTGCCATGGCGTACGCCGAGCTGGGTTCGGCTATTCCTGGAGCGGGGGGCGGTTATCTGTGGGTAAAAATGGGGTTTGGGGGAGTGATTGGGTTCCTAGCAGGATGGATGAGCTGGTTTGCTGGTATTGTTGCCGGAAGCTTATATGGGTTGGGCTTTGGTCGATTTACGACCGAATTTTGGGTTCAATCAGGTCTGCCCACTTTTGGTCTTTCGGTTGAAGAATTGACACTGGTCTTCATGATCCTGATCATTGTCATTATTACTTTAATCAACATTTTGGGCGCCTCCGAGACCGGGATGATGGGTAATATCGTCACGATGACAAAGATAGTCATTCTGGGATTCTTCATCCTCTTCGGCGTTACGATGATGCTTCGAACCGGTGACTGGCAGGTTCGTTTTACGACCGATTTCATGCCAAACGGTTTCCTTAAAGTGTTTGTAGCGATGGGTATTACGTTTATCGCCTTCGAAGGCTATGAGATCATCGCTCAGTCAGGGGAGGAGGCATTAAATCCAAAACATAACATTCCCCGCGCGATTTTTATAGCAATTGCCATTGCGGTGAGTTTATATATTCTTGTAAGCATCACCGCTATCGGTGCTACAACCCCACCAACTGGGATGATGGTGCATGAATATCTAGGGCAGATGAAAGAAGTCGCCATAGTTGAGGTTGCCGAGCAGATTTTTCCGTTTGGGATTGGAGGATTGGTGCTCCTTGTGAGCGGTATTGTCTCTACGATGTCGGCTCTAAATGCAATTACATATTCCTCCTCACGCGTTTCGTTTGCAATGGGGCGCGCTAACCACCTGCCTGCCTTTATTGGTAGAGTCCATCCTCGCAGGTTTACTCCTTATTGGGCAGTAATTACCTCTGGTGTTCTAATGCTGGTCGTGGCTTTGTCCATACCAATAGAGGACGTAGCCGCCGCGGCTGGGATCATGTACCTGCTGCTTTTTATCCTGGTAAACGCAGCCGTAATGAAACTGCGCCATACTATGCCTGATGTGGAAAGAGGTTTTCGTATCCCCTGGGTGCCTGCCATACCAGTAATCGCGATCGTGTTAAATGGTTTCCTGGCTCTTTACTTGTTCACCTACAGTCCGTTGGCGTGGTATTTTGCGCTCGCATGGATGGTGATTGCTTCGTTGGCATATTACACATATTTCAGCAAGGTGGAAGCCATTGAGAAGCCTCTCGAGATTTTAATGGAAGAAGTGCTGGTCAGCCGGGATTATTCAGTCGTCGTACCTGTGGCAAATCAAGAACAAGCTCGTATTCTGGGGAGGATCAGCACTTATCTAGCTCATGATAATCAAGGCGAAGTATTGGCATTACACGTTGTTCGAGTGCCGCCCCAGCTCACCCTTGGCGAGGGTCGCTTTATGCTGAAAGGTGGTCGCCCGTACTTGGAGGCGGTCATCCAACAGGCAAAAGAGCTTGATGTCCCGGTGCACACTGTATTGCGATTAGGACGTAATGTAGCCGAATCGGTGCGCAAGACCGTTGAGGAGAATGCTGCCGATCTAGTAGTACTTGGTTGGCCGGGTTATACCAACACAGCCGGACGGATTTTTGGTTCCGTGATCGATCCAATTGTGGATGATCCGCCGGCTGATATTGCCATTGTGCGTTATCGTGAGTTTCGTCCTCTACGATCAATTCTTGTTCCAGTTGCCGGTGGACCAAACAGCCGCAAGGCAACGCAAATGGCAGTGAGCATGGCTCGCCAGGACACCAATGGACCTGTAAAAGTCACCTTGTTGCACGTGGTACCTGCTGGCGCCGGTACCAGAGCACATGTGCGTGCCGAACAGGTATTTCGGGATTCACTGGTCGGCAGTGACTATGAACCGATAGAACGTCGAGTGATTGAAAGTGTGGACGTGTCCGAAACGATTCTGGAATATGCCAAATCAGGAAACGCGGATATGAGTTATGATCTGATTGTTATCGGAGCAACCAACGAGCCGTTGTTTAGAAACCTGTTGGTAGGGAATCTTGTCCGTAAGGTCGCAGAAGAAGCTGAAGTTACCGTTGTGGTAGTAAAACGGCGCAGCAGTCCGCTGCATTCATTCTTACGTCAAACGGTGCTAGAACCCAGCACGAATGGTGCTGGGGGGGATACTGCGAGTGAATCAACTCCAAAGACGCTTTCCATTCGGGATTGACATGCAGATGGTGTCATTGCGAGTAAACCCACCCCGCAAAAACGGTGCTCAAATAGAAAGAAACTCTATTTCATGTCATTGCGAACGTAGCGTAGCGGAGTGCGGCAATCTCATCACTGAGGGAGATCGCTTCGTCGCACAGAGCGCTCCTCGCGATGACACTAGATGAAGTTTCTTAGTAGCGAAGCGTGGCAATCTCCTCTTTAAATCGTGGTTTTTCCAGCCGGAGGAGTGGTTTTTACTGCCGAAGCATGCGTACTATGCATGCCGGATTCCGAACATCGAGAATGGCGAGTATAATGGGAAGCCGCTCGGGACGGTTATGGTTGCGGCGTTAGACATTGCATATTCGATACACGGAGGACAGAAAAATGACATATGAAAAAGCAGCGCAAGCATTAGTAGCAGCCGGGTTGCTGGACAAAGATAACGTGGCGTCCGCAGCCTTAGTCTTGGCTTCGACCTCTATTGATGTTACCTACCCTGCCTGGGCTGAGGCTCTAGCCGGAGCCGGATTGATCCCTAAAGCTGATGTTGGGGCAGCAGCAGATGCGATGGAGAAAGCCGGGAAGGCAGAAGCCGAAGATGACCCCCAGGCGTTTGAAGATGGCTTGGAGAATGCGGGCATTCTATGATATAAAAAAAAGATCCACTCGACGATGAATTGGGCATAATTATGATACATACATAAAGGAATGTTTAAACGATGGAGAAATTAATTCGTGAAATGCCAAAGGCGGAGCTTCACATGCACATCGAGGGTTCATTAGAACCCGAGCTTATGTTTAAGCTGGCGCCGCGCAATGGCATAGCGTTACCTTTCAATTCGGTTGAGGAAGTGCGCAAGTCTTATGAATTTACGGATCTTCAATCCTTCCTGGATATCTATTATCAAGGCGTACGCGTGCTCCTCAAAGAGCAGGATTTTTACGACTTAACCCGGGCTTATCTCGAGAAAGCGCACTCGCAGAACGTGCGCCACACCGAGATGTTTTTTGATCCCCAGGCTCACATCGACCGGGGGCTGGCTTTTGACACGGTGATTAATGGGATACATCGCGCCCAGGTAGATGCTGAGTCGCAGCTTGGCATCACATCGAAGTTGATCATGTGCTTCCTGCGGGACCTTAGTGCCTCTGCGGCTATGGAGACTTTGAATCAGGCTTTGCCTTTTAAAGACTGGATCGTAGCAGTCGGACTTGATTCGGCTGAGATCGGTAATCCGCCCGAAAAGTTCACGGCTGTGTTTGATAAGGCGCGCGAACATGGCTTTTTGACCGTTGCCCATGCAGGGGAAGAGGGTCCGCCGGAGTACATCTGGCAGGCGTTGGACCAGCTCAAGGTATCGCGTATTGATCACGGTGTGCGCTGTGTTGAAGATAAGAAATTAGTCGAACGACTGGCAAAAGAACAAATTCCCCTGACTGTGTGCCCGTTGTCAAACGTTAAACTGCATGTCTTTGACTCAATGGAACATCACCCCTTGAAGCGCATGCTTGATCTAGGGCTGTGTGCAACTGTGAATTCCGATGACCCGGCTTATTTCGAGGGCTACATAACCGAGAACTTCCTGGCTGTGCAAAAAGCGTTGAACCTGGACCACAACGACATCGTTAGTTTGGTGAGAAACTCTTTCCAGGCCTCTTTTCTCAGCCATCAGGAGGTACAGAAACTGCTGGATGAGTTGGATGATTACCTGGAACGGAGAGAATTACAGCACTGACCCGAAATCAAGAATTTCTCACCTCGCTCCAATGTTCTTGCGTTGGAGCGTACATTTCAAAAACTCTGCGTCCTGCCTGTTATGCAAATGAACCTCAGCCAGGCTCAGGCTCAATTAACTGCCGCAATTAACTCGGATGTGGTTTTATACACATGTAGTGTCACGTCCCCTGTAGACCGCCAGATCAACTACTATGATGCTGATGTCTGGTTACGTGCAACCCGTTCTGTTGAAATGTCAACTACAATCGCCAGGGTAATACCAAGAGCGTTCGCTATAAAATCAAGACGGTCGTAAGTGTTTGCCATTACTCCGAATCCATTGGTGGCTTCGAACAGCTCAACGATCAAGAGAGCGGTAATGGCGATTATTACCCGGTTAAAACCTAAATGAGCAGATGTAAGCCTGACTATGAACTAAACTGCAAATGAAACGCACAGGTTACCAGCATAGTTGAGCACAAAATCGGGTAAGCAGCCCGAGAACCAGCTCTTCAGGACAAGTCCTGCGGCGCCGAGCAGAACGAAAATTGTGTTGCGAATAATATATGACCGGTTCAATTCGCAAATGAGGCTAATGTCTTATAAATCCTGCTGAGACCCTCGTTCACATAATCCGCCGACAGCCCGTAGCTGATGCGTAGATGGTGATCCAACCCAAAAAGATCGCCGGGAACGATGTAAGTATCGTGCTCTTTGATCAGGCGCTGGACCAGCTTGCTTGAGTTGACCTCTTTATGGTAGCGCACGAAGGCGATCGCGGCTGCCTGGGGCGGAATCACCGAAAGCAGATCGCTGTGCTCCTGGACCCAATTATCTAAGTTCTTATAACCGCTGCGAACATATCGCCGTGTTCTGGCGATTATGCGGGGCAGGACTTCGGGGGAGAGGGCGTAGGCGGCAAGTTTGTTCCCCAACATGGAAGCGCTTATTGTGATGTAGTCCTGGCGCGCCCATATTTCATCCACCATATCTGCTGGTGCCACGACCCAACCGATCCTCAAGCCTGGCAACCCGTATGCCTTTGACATGCTGCCAACCGCCAGCACACGATCATAACGACCCCAAAAAGAGGGCGTGACCTCCTCCTGGTGGTGCTCTGCCCCGGCGTACACCTCGTCTGACAGCAGCCATGCCCTAGACCGGTCGGCGGCTGCGACGACGGCGTTCATCTCATCGTCAGTCATGATGTGTCCGGTCGGGTTGTTCGGGTTGCAGACTGC
>JAUWPO010000024.1 GCA_030611505.1 Chloroflexota bacterium | reverse complement strand
TCACTTGACTAGGCCTGCTGGCGGTTTGTTTTCGAATCTAAAGACTGCCAGTATGGAGACCTGCCAGGCAAAAATAAATCAGGAGACAGCAGACGTCATGGTAATGGACAAGGAAACAAAAAGCAGTTTAATGCAAGAATTCGCTCGTCACGAGAATGATACGGGCTCACCAGAAGTACAGGTTGCCCTACTTACAAGCCGCATCGCACACTTGACAGATCACCTGCGTGAAAATAACCACGACGAATCATCACGACGGGGCTTATTAAAGATGGTCGGTCGACGTCGCCGTTTGTTAACTTACATCCGTCGCCAAGACTTCAAACGTTACATGGCACTGACAGATCGGTTAAACATAAGGCGAAAATAAGATGACTGTTACGAGTAGATGGCGTATAGGTTTACCATCTACTCTTTTTTCGTCAAGTTCATTGGTAGATTGCTCTGAACAACCAACCTTCTCAACACCTGGTACGAATTTGAAGAACTATTTTAATAATAGGATGGGGGATTCAAACTAGTAGAGACCTTGACTTGACAAAATTTATTGGAGATGTGATTCATCAACTATCCCCTGGCATAATGATCAGGATTTGAAAATATCTACGAATCACACCCAAACATAAATGTACTAGATGAAAACAATCAAATACCGCATGTAAATCATATCCAATATACGCCTGACGATCGGGTATTGAAAAGCGGTGATAACGGGAGAGGGCTATATCCTCTAGTTATCTTCGGTTTTCAGTCCCTGATCAGAAGGACCAAAATCAGGAGAATAAAATGCAAAAAGAAGGAAAACAATTTCAAACCCAAATTGGTGATCATGTACTTACATTTGAAACTGGAAAGCTTGCTGGTTTGGCTGGTGGAGCGCTAACCCTACGGGTGGGTGATACGATGGTTTTTTCCACAGCCTCGATGAGCTCGAATATCCGCCAAGGCATAGACTTCTTACCACTTACAGTGGACTACGAAGAGCGCATGTACGCAGGAGGGCGCATACCGGGTTCGTTCTTTCGTCGGGAAGGACGTCCAGGGGAGGATGCGATCCTCACTGCCCGTCTTACAGATAGACCATTGCGACCTCTTTTCCCAAAAAATCTTCGCAACGATATCCAGGTAATCTTGTATTCCTATTCAACGGACGGGTTGAATCCGATTGATATCTTGGCTGTAAACGCGGCTTCCTCGGCGGTGATGATCTCCGACATCCCATGGGGAGGTCCAGTGGGAGCTGTGAGAATTGGTTTGATTGATGGTCAATTCGTTATAAACCCCACGTTTGCTGAACTCGAAACATCTGACTTGAATTTACGACTCGCAGGAACCCGAGAAGCTATCCTTATGGTGGAATGTGGGGCAAAAGAAGTATCCGAGCAAGTGATCATAGACGCTCTTGAATACGGTCATAAAGCCATACAGCCACTTATCGACATCCAGGAACAAATGGCTAATGAAGTGGGAAAGCCAAAACGTGATTATTCAGCACCCATAAAGGACGATGAGCTGAAAAAGGTTGTCTACGAACGCGTAACAGGTCCATTGCAGGATATCTATAGCGCTCCCTATGATAAAAACACACTCTACAACGCCTTGAAAGAATTGGAAGACACAGTAATTCTTGAACTCTTTGAAGATGACGAAGAGATTGCGACCCAAGTTAGGGAAGCTTTCGACGAAACACTTAAGTCTGTTGTAAGAGCACGCATAATTGAACACGGCATACGCCCGGATGGTCGCAAAACCACAGATATTCGACCAATTTGGTGTGAAGTAGACTTTAGCCCGCGTGCACATGGATCCGGATTATTCACGCGCGGAGAGACCCAAGTTCTCACACTGGCAACACTTGGCACTCCACGAGAAGCTCAGGAGTTAGATAATCTAACCCCTTCTGAATCCAAACGTTACATTCACCATTACAACTTTCCTCCTTTCTCGACGGGAGAGGTCAAACCATTACGAGGAACATCCAGGCGCGATATTGGGCATGGGGCTCTAGCCGAACGCGCTTTACTGCCTGTAATACCACCTGAATCGGAGTTCCCGTATACATTACGATTGGTCTCGGAAGTGCTCTCATCAAATGGTTCATCATCTATGGCTTCAGTGTGTGGTTCAACACTCGCACTAATGGACACCGGTGTTCCCATTAAATCACCTGTAGCTGGTGTCGCCATGGGTTTGATCAAAGAAGGTGATCAATACAGAATCATGACGGACATCCTGGGCATGGAAGATCACCTAGGCGATATGGATTTCAAGATCGCTGGTACACGCCAGGGAATCACCGCCATGCAAATGGATATTAAAATGTCTGGTCTGACTTCGAGTATCATGTCGGAGGCGCTTCAGCAAGCTCGAGAAGCCCGCTTCTTCATCTTAGATAAAATGCTTGAAGTGATCCCAGAACCAAGACCCGAACTCAAACCGTATGTCCCGAGAATTACGGTTGTAAAAATCCCCGTTGATAAAATTGGTGCCATAATTGGCCCAGGAGGCAAAACAATTCGCAGCCTCCAAGAAGAAACCGGAACAAAGATCGACGTCGGTGAAGACGGTTCCGTTTTTATTGCCTCTTCGGACAAAGAAAGCGCAAAAATAGCACGGGAGCAGATAGAAGCACTTACCGAGTCTGCGGTTAAAGGGCGCATATACACAGGGAAAGTGGTTCGCGTTGTGGATTTTGGTGCATTTGTGGAGATACTTCCAAATACTGATGGATTAGTGCATATCTCACAATTAGACACCCAACGAGTCGAAAAAGTGGAAGACGTGGTTCGCCAGGGGGACGAAATCACAGTCATGGTTACCGATATCGATGCCAATGGGAAAATTCGATTATCAAGGCAGGCTGTATTAGAAGGATGGACTGCTGAAGAAGCAGCAGAAAGAGATCGCCCACGCAGCCGCGGCAAGTCCGGTTCAAGCTCACGATCTGGTGGGCGCAGAAAATAGCCGCCGCAACTCAGGAAAAAATCGAAACCGGTGATAACTGAAAATTAGATTAATCCGAGGAGGCTACACCATGACAGCCAACAAAATGGGAAATCCGAGCAACTACGGTCTCGAAAACCACGGCTTGCGCTATTTAAACATGTCTTATTGGACTTTATCGACCGGCGCTTTAATTGAGCGTATCCTCACAAGGAGAGAGGGTATCTTGGCTCATGAGGGTGCAGTGGTTGTTCGCACTGGGAGTCACACCGGACGGGCTCCTGACGACAAGTTTATCGTTCGTGACCCAACAACTGATAATACTGTTGCGTGGGGCGAGATCAATCGACCCATGCACCCAGACTGTTTCGAAAGGCTTTATATGCACATGCGGTCCTACTTCCAAGGGCGAGATGTTTTTATTCAGGACGCAACTGCTGCCGCTCATCCGGATTATCGATTACCCATCCGGGTAGTGACCGAAACTGCATGGCACAGCCTCTTCTCTCGAAATCTCTTTATTCGCTTGAAACGTGAAGAAATGCCCGATCATGTCCCTGAATTCACAATACTTCACGCACCAGGATTCCATGCTAATCCGGAAGAGGATGGAACGAACTCAGAGGTTTTTGTGGTATTGAACCTGGAAAAAAAACTGGTCTTGATCGGTGGAACAAGCTATGCAGGGGAAATTAAAAAATCGATCTTCAGCGTATTGAATTACTTGCTGCCCCAACAAGGCGTACTTTCGATGCACTGCTCAGCTAATAGCAGTAAAAAAGGTGATGTAGCTTTATTCTTTGGTCTATCCGGTACAGGAAAAACCACCCTATCATCAGATCCGGAACGATTACTCATCGGTGACGATGAACATGGTTGGGCTGACGACGGCGTGTTCAATTTCGAAGGTGGTTGTTATGCAAAGACAATCAACTTAAGCGAGGAGTTAGAACCAATTATTTGGAATGCAACTCGCCACTTCGGGACAGTCTTGGAAAATGTGAGCATCGACCCGTATTCAAGACGTGTGGATTTCAACGAATCCAGCCTCACAGAGAACACTCGTGCAGCTTATCCGGTCGGGTTTTTAGAGAACAGTTTTCTGACCGGGCGTGGTGGTCATCCATCAAATATTTTCTTCTTATCTGCTGACGCATTTGGCGTTATGCCTCCTATCGCTCGTCTTACACCTGAACAAGCGATGTATTATTACATGTCTGGATATACCTCCAAACTTGCTGGTACAGAAAAGGGCGTTACGGAGCCGCAAGCCACATTCTCAGCATGTTTTGGAGCACCTTTCCTGCCTTTGCACCCTTCTGTATATGCGAACCTCCTTGGAGAAAAAATTGATCAACATAAAACCAAAGTCTGGTTGATCAACACTGGATGGACAGGCGGATCGTACGGAGAAGGGTCACGCATAAATCTGCCCTATACGCGTGCTATGATCCGGGCAGCATTATCTGGAGAACTAGATGAAGTGGAGATGCGCAGGGATCCGAACTTCTGCGTTGATGTTCCCAAAGAAGTGCCGGGCGTACCAACTGATGTATTAAATCCTCGTCTGACGTGGGATGATCCTGAAAAATACGACATTAAAGCTCGCGTACTCACAACCCTCTTCCAAGAAAATTTCACTCAGTTCGCAGGCCAAGTTTCTCAAAAAATAGCTTTTGCTGGACCAGACTTACAACGTCTTTAGGCAAACTCATATATAAAATCTCTAACAATTCAGATGTATAAGGTTATTGTAGTCTACGCTGGTGAATAGTTCATCAGCGTAAAATTTTTAAGGATGATATATCCCGGATGATATGTCCCATCCACCTATCTCAATCGAGTTTTTATGTAACCTTTTTCGTGTTTAATCATCTGATAGAATAGTCTAACGAAAAAAATTACCAGGATATAAATGTCAATAAAATGGCTGTGATAACTAAAGAATAGTTTTACCAGCCGATTTTAACTGAGATTTGAAGATAAAATGACCACCGAGGTACAACTATGGATATTAACCTAATAAATTTGTCAAGCAGCAAACCCACAAAAGGTGAAATCTCGACGAGAGTGTTGATTCTTGGTTCCGGACCTGCGGGTCTCTCAGCAGCACTATACGCCGCACGCGCAGACTTAGATCCTATCGTCCTAACAGGCATGGAACTTGGGGGGCAGGTATCACTCACACACATTGTCGAGAATTACCCCGGCTTTCCGGAAGGTGTTGGCGGCAATGAATTGGTTGAATTATTCCAGAAACAAGCTGAGCGCTTTGGAACCAAACTTGAATTCGATACAGCGTCGGAAGTGGATCTTTCCAAACGACCCTTCAAAGTCCAAACATTCAACTCCACCTATCTTGCTGACACCTTAATTATTTCGACCGGTGCAACATCACGTCGCCTGGATATACCCGGTGAAACTGAATTAACTGGGCGAGGCGTCTCTTATTGTGCCACTTGTGATGGCTGGTTTTTCAAAGATAAAGACTTAATCATCGTTGGAGGTGGAGACAGTGCATTAGAGGAAAGCATCTTCCTCACTCGTTACGCCAATTCAGTTACGATTGTCCACCGCAGGGATGAACTGCGTGCAGGACCATTTTTGCAGAACAGAACAAAATCAAACCCAAAGATAGATTTCATCTGGAATTCAATTGTCACTGAAATTCTTGGCGAGGAAGCAGTAGAATCCGTTCGTTTACAAGACGTAGTCACTAAAGAAGAGCGTATATATCCAATCGATGGGATATTTATCTTCATCGGTCACATTCCGAACACCCAACTTTTTAAAGATCAATTAGATATGGATGAGCTTGGTTATTTGAAGGTCGATCATTTGATGAAAACGAATGTGGCGGGAGTCTTCGCGGCTGGAGAAGTTGCCGATTCACATTTCCGCCAAGTAATCACATCGGCTGGTATGGGCGCTGCCGCTGCGATCCAGGCCAACCACTATCTTGATGAGATCTCTAGCAATCATTCATAAATAATCCCCCCGGTGTGCATATCACCTGGGGGATTTTAAATTATCTTAATCAGGAGAAAATGATGAAGAATAAAGTTTCAATCATCGGCGCTGGCATGACCGGTTCGACTACGGCGCATTGGTTAGCAGAGAGAGAGTTTGCTGATCTAGTATTAATTGACATCGTTGATGGGATGCCTCAAGGGAAAGCTTTGGACCTACAAGAAGCACTGCCAATAATTGGCAAAGATGTTTCAGTAATTGGGAGTAATGACTACGAAGCCACAGCTAATTCCGATATTGTTATCATAACCGCTGGATTACCACGAAAACCAGGCATGAGCCGTGATGACCTTCTTTTTGCAAACGCTGATATCGTTCGCAAAGCGGTTGAGGAGACGATAAGACACTCGCCAGAAGCGATTTATATAATATTGACAAACCCTTTAGATGTGATGGCTTTCCTGGCGATGAAAGTAGCTCAAATCGAACCTTACCGTGTAATAGGGCAAGCAGGTGTACTCGATTCTGCTCGTATGCGTGCATTTGTAGCCATGGAATTGGGCATTAGCGTTGAAAATATTCACTGCTATGTTCTGGGTGGACACGGTGATAATATGATACCTCTCACTCGGACTTCGAATATCGCAGGTATATCCTTAGATCAAACAATGCCCCCAGAAAAACTGGCAGCCATCGTTGAAAGAACACGCAAAGGAGGAGGAGAAATCGTCAGCCTGCTGAAAACTGGCAGCGCTTATTACGCTCCTGCCGCAGCAGTGGCTCAAATGGCAGAGGCGATACTAAAAGACAAACATCTTATCGTACCAGCAGCAGCTTATTTACAGGGGGAATACGGATTGAACGACATTTTCTTCGGTGTCCCAACACAATTGGGACGCAAGGGCGTGGAGAGGATTTTTGAATATGAACTTGACGAAGAAGAAATGGCTGCATTCCAGAGATCAGCTAAAGATGTTACAGACAATATTGCCAAATTGGAACTATAAACTAAGCATTAAAAACTGGGAGAAAAAATGATACTGAAAGAAAAACTATCCTATCTTATACCTGAATGGCGGGAAAGGGTCTCTCTCCTGTTAAACGACAGCAGGGATTGTAAAGTCGGGGAAGTGACCATTGGGCAGGTTTATGGCGGTATGAGAGGCATTAAAGGTCTCGTCTCCGATATATCATCTGTGGATCCAAACGAAGGTATCCGCCTTCGAGGTTTTACAATACCTGAGCTTTTAGAACTGCTGCCAAAAGATAAAAGCACCGAAATGCCCATGGTCGGAGGCCTTTATTATCTTTTATTGATTGGTGAAATTCCTTCTCTTGACGAAGCTCTCGAGGTTGAAGATGAATGGAAATCCAGGTGGGATATTCCTACCCATCTCAGCGACGTTTTACAGGCAATGCCTGAAGATGCTTCGCCAATGACATTGTTTTCTCAGGCGATTCTCTCGTTACAGGGTGAATCCGTTTTTACAAAAAAATATAGGGAAGGATTACACAAAAGTGAGTATTGGGAGCCTATGCTGGAGGACAGCTTGAATCTCACAGCAAAACTGCCAGCTATTGCAGCCTTGATTTACAGCCTTAAACATAGGGATGGTCAAACGGAACAACAGGACCCAAATCTTGATTGGAGCGCAAACTTTGCCCATATGATGCAAGTCGCTGACAATGATTACCAGGATTTATCCAGACTTTATTTTATAATCCACTCGGATCACGAAAGCGGTAACGTAAGCGCTCACGCCACACATCTGGTTGGTTCTACGCTTGCGGATATTTATTTTGCAGCCAGCGCAGGAATGAATGGTTTATCAGGACCCCTACACGGACGAGCTAACCAAGAGGGTTTGAGATGGCTCTTAGGTGTTTACAATAAGTACGGCAGAGTTCCCACTGAAGGAGAAATTACCGAATATGCATGGAACACATTAAACGCAGGTCATGTGATTCCTGGATATGGACACGCTGTTTTGAGAACGACTGATCCTCGTTTCACCGCTTTACTGGAATTTGGCCAAAAACACTTTCTGGATGATGAAATATTCGATCTGGCAAGACTGGTTTATAAAGTCGTTCCAGGTGTACTTAGAGAGCAAGGTAAGGCTAAAAACCCATGGCCAAACGTTGATGCGATCAGCGGAACATTACAATATCACTACGGTGTAGATGATTGTAATGAATATGGATCGTGTGGATTTTACACGGTGTTGTTTGGCGTCAGCCGGATACTGGGCGTCTCATCTAATGCAGTTTGGGCACGCGCGATGGGACAGCCTCTGGAACGTCCAAAATCTCTCACAACTACTGTATTGGAAGAAATAGCTTCACAGAAAGGATAATATTAATATCGTTTTGTGAAAATTATTTAGGAATGGGTGTATTTCCTGATGAAACACCAAGCCAGGTAAATACCCGTGATGGACTGACTACACCAGCAGATTTCCAGATAGGATTACCATCATCATCCGTCCCTGATTGCCGTACAGCCATTATCCACCAGCGGATTACATGCGGGACATTATCATTTACCAAGAAGGTATTCGGAACGATAAATTTTGTATCCGTCACATAATCAACAGATTTTCTACCTTCACCTTCTGTGATATCTTCGATCGTTACCGCATACGCTTCGTTTTCCCGCAGTGTGCCTACAGACGCCCATTGGAGTGTAATTGTCTCATCTGCTAAGCTAAACGGAGACCCATCCGCAGGCAGCAGTAGATTTGCGGGAGGATACGGTGGCGGTAGAGTAGGAGTTGGAGTTGGACCTGGAGTCGCATTTCGTCTACAAAGCGGGATCACTAGTTGTTGTCCAAACATCACAACGTCACTTACAAGACCGTTGTATTCTCGAATCGCCTCGACAGGAACGCTATAATTCAAAGAAATACCACTCAAAGTATCGTTTTCTTGAACAGTGTATTCAATCTTCTCACAAGCTGCTTCGGTAGAATCAGCAGAGCTCAGGGTAGAAGTAGGTAATGATGTTGCAGTCGGCGTTGGGTGGGGAATGAGCAGTTTTTGACCTTCATATAGAGTGCTGCAATCGGCGGGTAAATCGTTTTGCAATACAATACTTTGGATAGACACACCAAATGCAAACGCAATCCCCCCACAGCTATCCCCCAGTTTAACCGTGTATGCCAATGGCGTTGGACTCGGTTCAGGTGTATTCGTAGGAGTCGGAGGTGCTGGTGTGGGAGTGATCGTTGAAGTTGCGGTTAGAGTTATAGTTGCAGTCGATGTCACACCTACTGCTTCATTAGGGCTATTTCGCAGAAGAAAATAGAATATTACTACAGCAACCAGGATGAATAACGCTATCAAACCTAATACGGCTGGTAGACCTAGTGTTACGCGGGGCATTCGACTTCCTTGGACAACCTTACCCGGGCGGGAAGGCTTATCACCTCCTGTAAGGTCTGCACCGCAAACAAGACAACGTGTAGCATCTTCCGCTACACGAGTTCCACAGGTTGGGCATAATTGTGTGGGGGTTGAAGGTATCTCAGAACTCATAATGTGATATAAGTAACTTTTCGCCCAAGCGAATTTCTAAGGCGGTAGACTTATCAAGCGATTATACCAGCCTTCGCAAATAGGTAAAGTCTGGATTAATTATCACGTTTATGTTTATAAATATTAGACCTGACGGGTTAATAACTCCTCCGTTAGATTAGTTAAAGCCTCCCCCGCTTCACCTTTTACTTCTGCTGCTTGTAATGCCTTTAAAGCTTTGCGGGTTATCTCGGTTGCACGCTCCTGGGTGAAAGCTCGAGCGCCTTCGACCTCTAGCTGGGTAACCAAGGCTGGAATTTCATCTGGGGTAATCGCTCCTTGCTCCCATCGCTTCGCAAAAGGTCCGTTTTTACTTAAGGCATACAACACCGGCAGTGTCTTTTTGCCGGAAATTAAATCGCTTTGCGTAGATTTACCTGTAATCAGCGAATCCCCCCAAATTCCCAATAAGTCATCCCGCACTTGGAACGCCAGACCAAGGTGGTAGCCAAAACTATGATATGCTTTTTGTATATGTGCTTCAGTAAAACCAACAAGTGCGCCTAACTCTGTGCATGCAGCTAATAATGCGGCAGTTTTTCCTTCAATCATAGACCAATATGATTCGAGATTCATACCTCGCTGCAGTTCATATGCGATATCCAGGTATTGACCTTGGGTGAGCTTTTGGCAGGCGTTTTGAAGGATTTGGGATGCCTGAATCGTGATTTCAGCATTGCTTGTTCCTTCTAACCGTAGCAAAGCTAATTGAGCGAGTGAATATATTGCATCACCAGCATTTATCGCTTGAGCTGATCCCCATAACTTCCAAATGGTAGGTCGACCACGCCGTAGAGGACTGTTGTCCTGGATATCATCATGAATGAGAGAGAAATTGTGTATCAGTTCTACAGCAACTGCCGCTGGTAAAGCCCGTTTCCATTCCCCTCCTGTCGCTCCTGTCGTCAGTAGAACCAGTAGAGGACGTATGCGTTTTCCCCGAGCATTAGGACCAATGTCTTCACCCTCCCAACCCATATGATAGGCAAGCATACGATATAGTCCATCGTGATCTGGTTCCCTCGTCCTAGTTACAATTTCCAGCAACTCGTTTTCTATTGCCGTAAGCATTGTTTCAGCAATTGGCTGTATTGGCATTTTCACCCTTGATGTTATTGTTTATTGAGTGTAGTCTCAGATAGTTCATCAAGGTTTCCTGCTCCAACGGAGAACATACAAACCTGGATTTGGCGTTTGATTTCATCTATTGTTTGAATTGTATCATCGAGTGAAAGTGAGGCTGCCTTGAGGAATGGCTCCGCCATGCCTCCCAAAATAGCACCGAGCGCAATACATTTTGCTATATCCACACCTGAGCGTAAACCACCAGAAGCAATGACAGTGATATTTGGAACTGCATGGCGCACATTAAGGATAGCATCACTGGTCGGAATACCCCAATTTCCAAATGCAGCAGCCAACCGGGCCTGTCTTTCGGTCGTTGCGCGATGCATTTCCACCTGTGACCATGATGTGCCACCAGCGCCAGCCACATCAATCGCAGCCACACCTACCTCAGCCAATCTCTGAGCGTCTAGTTCTGAAAATCCCCAACCTACTTCTTTTGCGATCACCGGAACTGGCAGATTTCGACAAACAGCTTCAATTTTTCTTAATAATCCTTCGAAGCGGGTATCACCTTCGGGCTGAACAGCTTCCTGTAAAGCATTGAAATGCAATATTAATGCGTCAGCCCGGATCATCTCTACAGCTCGGTTACACTCATCAATACCATAACCATAATTTAACTGAACTGCTCCAAGATTCGCGAAAAGAAGAATATCAGGCGCTTCTGCCCGTACTTGAAACGTAGCGGACAAGTCGGGCTGCTCTATGGCTGCTCTTTGAGAACCTAAACCCATTGCTATTCCGGTTTTTTGAGCTGCGGTTGCCAGGGTTCGATTTATTGCACCTGCTTCTTCGGTCCCGCCAGTCATAGAGGAGATTAATATAGGCGCAAGCAACTGACGACCAAATAAACTCAGACCCAAATCAACATCTTCCAGATTGCGCTCAGGCAGCGCTCGATGGATAAATTGATAACGCTCCAACCCAGTAGTCAGGCTGGAACGTACATCCTTCTCTAAATTAATTCGGATATGGTCGAATTTTCGAGAACCAGTTTGCGTAACTTTTGTCATTTTTGGGTGTTCTTTTTGAATGAAAATATCTTACCAGTCTGAATTGGGACTGTCAACTACATATCAACGATGTAACAGCAATCGAGTCTAAATAAAAATATAACAAACCGAGGACATATAACAAACCGAGGACTTGACATATCGTACGACAAGGTTACAATTAGTTCTAATTTATTTAACCAACATATGAAGGAGAATTACACATGGCTGATACCTATACAGAGGTTCAAGTGATTATTGTAGACTTACTCGGCGTCGACGAAAGCAAAGTGACACCGGATGCGCGCTTTCGCGAGGAGCTGGAGGCTGACTCACTCGATTTAGTCGAACTTATCATGGCTTTTGAGGATAAGTTCGGTGGTGAAATTTCAGACGAGGATGCACAACAAATCTCTACTGTCGGAGATGCCGTCACTTACATCGATGAAAGAATGGTGAAAGAATAGACCGAGATTCTGGAGTCATACTTACATCTTTGGACAAATAACGAAAAAGTCCAATCCTACCCGGATCGGGCTTTTAATTTAAGAGTTTTGACTATCTTTTTCTAGTAAGCTGTTACTTCAACATACCAGGAATCTCTTCCGGGTGCTGTGCAACCTGAACGCCCGCCATCTCTAACGCCCCTATCTTATCCGCGGCCAAACCAGAACCTCCTTCAATTATTGCTCCAGCATGACCCATTCGCTTTCCGGGAGGAGCAGTTTGACCTGCAATGAAACCAGCAATAGGCTTTGTCATACGATCGGCGATAAATTCAGCAGCCTTTTCTTCTTCAGAACCCCCAATTTCACCAATCAAAACAACCTGCTCAGTATTTGGATCCTCTTCAAACATCTCCAGACAATCCACGAAATTTGTCCCATTTACCGGGTCACCTCCAATACCAACACAAGTGCTGACTCCCATGTTTTCCTGCTTGAGTGCATACAAAATTTCATAAGTCAATGTTCCAGACCGGGACACTACTCCCACATTACCTGGAATTGCAATATCGCCAGGAATAATACCAACTTTCGCTTCACCTGGTGTGAGCAAACCTGGACAATTTGGACCAACCAACCGCACACCTTTCTGGTCCAAGTAATTTCGCACACGCATCATATCTTGAACCGGGATCCCCTCAGTTATACACACAATTAAGGGTATACCCGCGTCGGCTGACTCAAACATAGCATCAGCAGCAAAGCGAGCTGGCACAAAGATAACACTCACATTGGCACCTCTGGCATTAACTGCCAGCCTGATGGAATCAAAAACGGGAATCTTACCATTCAGAACCCATTCTCCACCTTTTCCTGGAGTAACACCAGCGACCACCTTCGTACCATAGGCAACCATTTGTCTTGTATGAAAATCACCTTCATTTCCGGTGATGCCTTGTACCAATAAACGTGTATTTTTATCTACAAGGATGCTCACTGTACATAATCTCCCTTCGTAACGGCAATTGCTTTCTTCGCTGCATCTGTAAGAGTTTCGGCAGTGATCATATCGGCATCAGAGAGAATCTGGCGACCTTCTTCGGCATTTGTACCGACAAGCCGTATTACCATGGGCATCCTTGTTTGAACCTCATTCATTGCCGCTAAAATACCACGTGCGACTTCATCTCCACGTGTAATGCCTCCAAATATATTAAACAAAACGGTCTTAACGTTAGGATCAGTGAGGATAATTCTCAGCGCTGCTGTCACCTTTTCAGCACTTGCACCACCCCCAATATCCAGAAAGTTTGCCGGCGAACCTCCAAACAGTTTGATAATATCCATCGTCGTCATCGCCAACCCAGCACCGTTCACCATACACCCTATATCGCCGTCTAACTTGATGAAGACCAAACCATACTTACGGGCTTCAATCTCAGATGGATCCTCCACATCTAAATCCCGCATTTCTGCCAAATCTGGATGCCGGAAAAGGGCATTGTCATCGAGTACCATCTTGCCATCAACAGCTAATAGTTGATCCTCAGAGGTGATAACGAGGGGGTTAATTTCCGCTAGTGTGGCATCACTCTCACGATATGCCTGCCACAAACCATTCGCAATCTGCCCAAATATTCGCCAATGATCGCGCGGTAAATCTATACCCGCTGCGATATCACGAGCCTGATAATCTCTAAGACCAAGTAAAGGATCTATATACACCTTAACAATTTTTTCTGGTGCGTCCCTGGCTACATCTTCAATTTCCACACCTCCAGCGGAGGAAGCCATCATGACTGGTTTACGAGCACTCCGATCGTTAGTGATACCCAGATAAATTTCTTTATCAATACTTGCAGCTTCATCAATCAATACTTTGCGGACTGGCAATTCTTTTATCTTCATCGAGAGGATTTGTGCAGCGAGTTCTTCAGCCTCTTCGGGACTCTTCGCCAGCCTGATGCCGCCCGCTTTACCTCGACCACCGACTAAAACTTGCGCTTTAATCACAACTCGATCTCCCAATTCTTGTGCGATATGTTTGGCTTCTTCTGCATTAGCTGCCACTCTACCCTTCGGTATTGGGATGCCGTACTTCGCGAAAAACCGTTTTGACTGATATTCATGTAGCTTCATACTGGAATAAACTCCTTATCAACTTTTCTTTAACCCCATTAATCATGCAGGTCGATTATACCATGTCCAATTTCCCGGAACCATTTCCATATCTCTCTCGCTATTATTTTCTACATTTTCTGATTTGATATAATTACCTATATCTTTACTCAAGCTCTTTCTCCAAACGTGCATACATTGAACAAAAATAAGGAGGAATCAATAATTATGAAACAAAACGACACTGCTCCCAGCGATTTTATTCGTGAAATTATCAAAGAGGATATCAGTACAAACAAATACGATGGTAAGGTGCTGACGCGCTTTCCTCCGGAACCGAATGGATATCTGCACATCGGTCATGCGAAATCTATTTGTCTCAATTTTGGTATCGCAGAGGAATTCGGAGGACTTTGTAATATCCGGTTTGATGATACCAATCCTATTAAAGAAGAAATAGAATACGTTGAATCGATTAAGGATGATATCCGCTGGTTAGGTTATGATTGGGACAATCGTCTGTTTTTTGCTTCGGATTATTTTGAGCAACTTTACGAATATGCAATAAAACTCATCAAAAAGGGAGTGGCATTCGTAGACGATCTAAACGCAGAAGAAATCAAGGAACACCGTGGAACATTCACTGAACCAGGAAAAGCCAGTCAGTACCGGAACAGACCTATCGAAGAAAACCTGGAGTTATTCGAACGAATGAGAGCGGGTGAATTTGCAGATGGATCCCGTGTTTTACGGGCAAAAATTGACATGTCGTCCGGAAATCTCAACATGCGGGATCCAGTTATGTATCGCATCCTTCATCAACCGCATCACAGGACTGGTAATAAGTGGTGTATCTACCCAATGTATGACTTTGCACATGGTCAAAGTGACTCAATCGAGGGTATCACCCAGTCAATTTGCACGTTAGAGTTTCAAGACCACCGACCACTATATGATTGGTTTCTGGATGAACTTGAAATCTTTCATCCACAACAGATCGAATTTGCTCGTCTGAACATCAGCTACACGCTTTTAAGCAAACGCAAATTACTCCGACTGGTACAGGAAGGATATGTCTCGGGGTGGAATGATCCACGTATGCCGACCCTATCCGGAATGCGCAGACGTGGTTACACCCCAGAAGCTATTCGGGACTTCTGTAATCGCATTGGTGTAGCCAAGAATAATAGCATCGTCGATATAGCATTGTTAGAACACAGTGTGCGCCAGGACTTAAATAAACGTGCCCCCCGAGTGATGGGAATCCTCGATCCACTAAAGGTAGTGATTATAAACTATCCTGAAGATCGTATTGAAGAGATGGATGCTGTCAACAATCCCGAGGATTCAAGTATGGGCACCAGAAAAGTGCCTTTCTCACGTGTATTGTATATTGAACGGGATGACTTTCGTGAACAACCACCAAAAAAGTATTACCGTTTAGCTCCCGGACGTGAAGTAAGACTGCGCTATGCCTATTTCATCACTTGTGTGGATGTCATTAAAGATGAAAAAACGGGTGAAATTCTTGAACTGCATTGCACTTATGATCCAGAGACTCGTGGGGGTGATGCTCCTGATGGTCGTAAAGTAAAGTCAACGCTGCACTGGGTCTCAGCACCGCACGCTATCGATGCTGAAGTACGCCTTTACGATCGTTTATTCATTACTCCGAATCCCGATAATACTGAAGAGGGTAAAGATTACTTCTCAAACTTAAACCCAAATTCTCTAAAAGTGCTCAATGATTGTAAAGTAGAAACAAGCCTCAAGAATGCAAAACCTGGGGATATTTACCAATTTGAACGGCAGGGGTATTTCAGTGTAGATATCGATTCGGATGATGCAAAAATTAAATTTAATAGAACTGTAGCATTACGTGATACATGGGCAAAGATTAATAAAGCAATGCAGAAGGAGAAAAAAAGTACCTGAATCAGAAATTAACAGTGGGAACATAATAAACAACCCCCCCGATATTCGTGGGGGGTTGTTTTGCTAATATTAGTCGAATCAGCTGGGGAGCGAGGATTCGAACCTCGACGTACGGATTCAGAGTCCGCTGTCCTACCGTTAGACGACTCCCCAATGAGTAGTTACAAAAATCTTACCACGCACTTTTAGTTTGGTCAATTTTTAGGAGAAGCTTGTCGATGACATGCCATCTAGAATCTCAATTGCATTCTGGATCCGTTCCAATACTTTCTCCTTGCCGATAATCGCCATACTCTCAAACAACGGTGGAGAAACCTTTTGTCCAGTAACCGCAACTCTAAGAATTCCAAACAACTGACCCGCTTTCAGACCGAGTTCGTCCGCCAATGAGCGCAGCGGCATCTCGGCGTTCTCGTGGTTGATTTCTGGCAAACCCGTTAAAATTAAATATGCGCTACGAGCTGCAGTAGCCGATTCGGATGTGGTCATTTTCTTACCAATAAGTTCCTCTGGCACCGGCTGAACATCTTCCTCAAAGAAGAATCCTGCCTTGATCACCGCATCATCTAAAGTCGTTATACGTTCCTGGATGATGGGGACGATTTGTAACAATTTATCATCTTCTACCATGCAACCAGCCGCTTCGAAATATGGCTTCAATCGATTGGCTAAATCCTTTACTTGTAGGCTTCGTATGTGAAGACCATTAAAGTGATCGAGTTTACTGAAGTTAATCGCAGCTGGGGCAGGATTACAGCGATCCAATTTGAATTTTGTGACTAAATCATCTAAAGTAAAGAATTCAGTGTGATCATCATAACTCCAACCCATTAAAGCAATCCAATTAACAACTGCCTCCGGTAGATATCCCAAGGTCTTCAAATCATTGAGAAAAATAGAGTAGCCATCCTTCATCAAGGAAGAAGATTCGCGTTTGCTCATCTTCCCTTTACCGCCCGGTTTTAAAAAGATCGACAGGTGAACCCATTCGGGCTCTTCCCAATCAAATGCGCGGATTATTTGAGCATGCAGCGCGAATGTGGACAACCACTCAGCACTCCGGATTACGTGCGTAATGCCCATTAGATGATCATCCACCATTGCTGCGAGATGATATAAAGCAAGTCCATCGGATTTCACAAGTATATAATCGTCCAAATTTCGATTCTCAACCGTAATTTCACCTCGTAGGCTATCACATACTGTGATAGCCCCTTCCCAAGGCATCCGAAAACGAATCACATGGGATTCACCTTTTTCAACCAGCCTTAACGCTTCACCTGGATCCATTCGGCGACATGTCCCATCGTAACGAACAATTTGTTTATTTTTTATTTGTTCCTGCCGAACCCGATGCAGCCTCTCAGGTGAGCAAAAACAATAGAAGGCATGGTCACTTTCTATTAGCTGGTTGGCATAATGAAGATATATGTCTTTTCGTTCAGATTGTCGATATGGCTCATGTGGACCTCCCTTCTCTGGTCCTTCGTCCCACTCCAATCCCAACCACCGTAAACCTTCCATAAGTTCGATTTCAGCACCGGGAACATAGCGTTTTTGGTCTGTATCTTCAAGCCGCAGGATAAACTGACCACCAGTTTGATGTGCCAGTAGGAAGTTATATAAGGCAGTACGTGCACTCCCGAGATGTGTTCGACCGGTTGGGGATGGCGCAAAGCGCACCCGCGCAGGTTCTGATGAAGTAATCATAATGTCTCCCTAAAACTCCAGTGTTTTATGACGCAGAATTATGCTCTCTACCAATCCAATTCCAACTAATATCGAAAGCAGAGAACTCCCCCCATAGCTAATAAGAGGTAGAGTCACACCAGTAGCCGGCAGCAAATTAAGGTTGACGCCAACATTGACAACAACTTGAAAAGCGATCAATGTGGCGACACCATAAGAGATCAAGGCTCCAAAAGTATCTCTCGCCAGTCTTGCAGCTCGTAAACAGCGGTAAATTACAAACAGCAGGATAGCCATAACCAATATCGTGCCAACAAACCCAAATTCATGCGCCATTGCAGAGAAAATGAAGTCCGAATGGCGTACTTTTAGAAACCTTAATTGTACCTGTGCACCTTGACCATAACCTTGACCCAACCAACCGCCTGATCCAATACTAATCAGAGCTTGTTGAATATTATAAATTTCGCCATGGCGGGCTTCTGGATCTGGAAATAAGAAGTTGCGAATTCGATTCTGTTGATAATCAACCAAGAATGGGTAACTCACAAATGGTAAAAGTATCCCGATACCAATAAAGAGCAACAAATGCTTCAAACGTAACCCGCTTGCCCACAGCAAAGCGAACCATAAGACAACCATTACTATTGCTGTGCTCAGATTTGGCTGCAGCACAATCCAAATCACGATTCCCATTGTCATCAGGAGGCTCCTGATGACCCACTTCATTTCATGTATCTCTTCCTTATGTCGGGCAAAAAAGTCTGCCAGCACAATAATCAGCACAATCTTCGCCAATTCCGATGGTTGAATCAGGATAACGCCCGTGTCAAACCAACGAGCTGATCCAAACAAGGCTGAACCCACTACAAACAACACTGCCAAAATGAGGACTGTGCTTATGTACATCATTCTACTAATGGAAGCCCACAATCGATAGTCAATTGATGCGATGATGAGTATGACAATGAACCCGACTACAGCAAAAATCAATTGGCGACCGACGAGGTTCAACTCTTGTAGCTCGATGTTACCTGCGATAGCGGATCGAATCATGGTAATCCCGAAGATAACTAGCAAAGCTACGGCGCCTAAGAGCCAGAAATCAAAATGTTGCCACTGAATTGCAGTACGGTCGCGCATTGAACCTGATCACATCCGGTAGGTAATCTTAATTGGTGGAAAATGGAATTTTTTGTTAAAATCTTATGGAAATTATAGCATGAAGCTTATGGAGCTTGAGCCGCACTATCAATAGCTTTCAATTCAAGATAAGCTTCTAACACTCGCCGTACGATAGGTCCTGCAACACTCGATCCTTCTCCCCCACTGTATACAAATGCCACAACGGCGATTTCGGGGTTTTCATATGGGGCATAAGCCACCGTCCAGGCGTGTGAAGGCCAGTTGCCGGGGATACAAAGATTTTTGGCTTGAGCATATTTGTCACAGTATTCAGCAGTGCCTGTCTTGCCAGCTGCAGAGATCGTCGCGCCTTCAAAACGATCCTTTAAGGTACCGATTGTCACAGCCATGCGCATCCCTTGTTGCATCGTTTCGATCACCCAAGGAGCCACTGTTTTTGTCTGACCCATAATAGGCTCACAACCCCTAATCGTGGTCTCTCCGTAATCCTGAATAATGGGGTCTGTCGTAACATCCCATTTAAGGACTGGTTCAAAAGGCTGTACGATATTCCCTTCGCTATCCAAGACATCACGTACAAGCGTTGGCTGCATAAATTTTCCGTCATTGGCAATAATTGCCGCAGAAAGCAATACCTGCAAGGGAGTAGATAATACATACCCTTGACCAACGCTGGAAATATACGTATCTCCTGATGACCAACTCTCAGCATGATTGATGCGTTTCCATGTCGGATCAGGAATCAAACCATCCTGCTCGTCGGGTAGACCAACACCTGGCGCATCTCCGTAACCTAAAGCCGCTGCATATGTTCCAAGTCTGCAAATCCCCAGTCCCCCGTCAGGTATTTCATTTTTATATCCCCCACCGAGTTTATAAAAATATACATTACTTGAATTCGCCAATCCATGTACGAAATCCAGATGTCCAAACCCATCTTTATTCCAGTCAACAAATTCACGCGCATTCCCTGGATCGTTAGCGTAATATTTCTCAGTCACTATGAGCTTCGGCGGTGTTTCCACAATTTGATCCGGAGTAACTACGCCTTCATTCAGAGCACCAACGCCTGTAACCAATTTAAAAACTGAACCAGCTGGTAACACATCACCGACAGCGTGATTCAGAAGCGGATTTGATGGATCACTAATCAGTTGATTATAATAATAAGCGGGTATAAAACGAGACATGCGCGAGTTGTCATACGACGGGTAAGACACCATTGACAATATTTCGCCGGTTTTGGGATTAATTGCGATGACCACGCCGCTCGTGTAACGGATATCACCGAAATATTTATTCCAGTCATCCATTTCGGTCTTAAGGATCGTTTCTGTCGCTTGCTGAAAGCGTGAATCGATAGTTAACCGCAAACTGAGACCCGGTTCAGGATCAATGGGAGGCTCAAGATCACCCAAGACCTGCCCACCAACATCCACTAGTTCGACCCTTCGTCCATTTCTACCTGCCAATAAATCCTGGTGCTGCAATTCCAATCCTGCATAACCAACCTTATCTCGAGCTGGCACAAATCCTTTTTCTACATAGAACTCTTCCTGATTGGCTGGTATCGGACCCAAGAAACCAACTATTGAAGCTGTCAACGAGCTAGTCGGATATTCTCTCAAGGGTTGTATTTCAATCCCGACTCCTGGCCAGTCTACCGATTTCTCCTGAACAACCATTGCAAGCTGTTCGTCGATGTCACATTTAACCTTTACGGGCTCAAATGGAGTAGCAGATTCGCCATATTCGGTTACTTGAGCGATACCATGATCTGAAATACATGGGACATAAGGATTTTCCGGACTCAATTCACCTTTATGGACCGGAATGCTAATCAAAGAAGACATTTCCCGAAATATCTCTTGAAGCGCCCCTTCATCATCTGGCAAGTTCGCTGCGGTAATCACCACGTTGTATGATGGTACATTCCGCGCTAGTACAACGTTATTGCGGTCTAGAATAATCCCGCGCAAAGACGATAGATTAAACTCCTTTGTGCTGTTGTCTTCAGCTTTTGCTACCCAACTATCGGCTTGTAAGACCTGCAGAGACAATAACCGTACAGCGAAGATCAAAAAAACCAGACCTAACGCCACCATAAAAGCCACAATGCGCCATGGTTTTAATAAATTCTGTAACGAAGATGTATTATTCATCAATTTCCCAACAATACTCAACTACGTGGCCAAAAATCCCGGCATTTTTATACTCGCAACTCTTCTGGATAAACCCATTTCGCCAGATCAGCGAACAAAAAATATGCGGGAGCGGCTAGTAATAAGTTTAGGATTAAGCTTGGAAGCGTGATTAAAAAAACTACTTCCTGCAAAGGTAATGCCGTTCCCAAGAAGCGTAATGATATTACAGCAATCGCATGTGAAATCAATGTTCCCAAGAATGTTGTTACAAACATTGCAAAGATAGGTACATGCCATACACGCTGCCGAAGCCTATTTGCTAGTAAAACAACAATCAGATAACTGATTAATGGCACCACAAACGACAAAGCTGATACGATACCGACCATAAACCCGCCGATTATACCCCACTGCCATGCTGTTTGCACACGTTTTTGTAAAGACCATGCAATCACAGCAATCATGATCAAATCGGTTGTGCCGTGAATTAATGTAACTTGGCTGGCGACAACGGTTTGTAAAATCAGAAGGGTTCCTAAAATTGGGATTGCGATCCATATTGCCATAACGATTAATACCGGGGTTCCGAACTTGTGCAATCTGTAATAACAATTATATCGTCCTTTTTCCAGGTGATTATTCTGGGGTTTTCTTTATGGCGCACTGGGAGTAGGCACAAACGGGGATATATCGATTGGACGGAAGTTTGTAATTATCAACACAATCTCTAATTGATTGAAGTCCACAACTGGTTGGACTGAAGCATTTTGGAATAAGTCGGTCTCGCGTCGTCGCACACCGGTTATCTGACCAATTAGAATATTTGTGGGATAATTTCCACCAAGTCCAGAGGTTAAGATCAGATCACCAATTTCCACCGGTGCAGATTGGGGGATCATAGCCAGAGAAATTTCTCCACTCACTTCTCCGCGAATTACAGCTTGCGCTCTCGAAGGTTCTAATTTCACATTGATATTAGAAGCAGGGTCAGTGATCAATTGCACCCGAGCCGCATCAGCAGTCACGGCAGCAATACGACCTACAAGTCCTTGTTGAGTAACGACCGGCATACCACGTCGCAATCCATCATCTGAACCACGATTGATGATGACATATTCCAAAAAGGGGCTGGGATCTCGACCAATTACTGTTGCAGCCAGGTAGCGATTTTCGGGTTGGACGCGTGCAAAATCCACCAAAGCAGAAAGAACTCTTGTCTCAGAAATTTGCTGTTTGAGTACAATAATCTCGGTTTGCATACGTGACACTTCGACTTCCATTTCCGAATTCCGCTGCCGCAAACGTGCCAAATCTTGAGGGGCAGCAATTGCATTCTGTAAAGCCTGAAAGCGTACAGAAAGCCACGTTTGAGCACTTACTACTGGATTAAGGACCAATCTCGAAAGCGGTGTGAGATATCCACCCAGAGCGAGGGCGATAAGACCAATCACGAACAGCGCTAATATGATTGTCTGAACAGGGCGAACGGGAGTCGTGTTCATTATTCGTGGCGAGTACTTCCACGCTCCAATCCAACGAGCATATGCCTTAATGTATCATATTCATCTAAGATCATACCGGCACCGCGTGCAACGCAACTCATAGGATCTTCAGCTACCCAAACCCGGATTCGCAGTTCGTCCATTAAGCGTCTATCCAGTGCTTGTAATTGGGACCCCCCGCCGGCTAAACAGACTCCAATGTCCATTAAATCCGCAATAATTTCGGGAGGTACTTCATCAAGTGCATCCTTGATCGTATCAACAATAGTTTGCACCGAACCTGAGATCGCCTCTCGGATTTCAACCGATGACACTTCAACGGCTTCTGGAAGCCCGGTCACTAAATTACGCCCACGAAATAGCATCGTCTTCTCTTCGGGCAAGTGGTAAGCAGAACCTATATTTATTTTCCCCTGCTCCGCCATCCTTTCACCAACCAGTAAATTGTATTTATTCCGCATATACTGGACAATATCCAGGTCCATCTCGTCGCCTGCAACACGCAATGAACGAGAGATGACGACACCTCCCATTGACATGACAGCGACCTCTGATGTTCCACCACCGATATCAACGATCATGCTCCCACGAACTTCTGAAATTGGTAAACCTGCACCTAAGGCAGCTGCCACAGGCTCCTCGATCAAACCAACTTCGCGGGCTCCAGCCGACATGGATGCGTCGTAAACAGCCCGTTTTTCAACCTCAGTTACTCCAGAAGGTATTCCTACGATTACGCGCGGGCGTGGAACCGGAACGATACTTTGTTCATGAGCTTTACCAATAAAATATTCCAACATCGCCTGAGTTATTTCAAACTCTGAGATCACACCGTCCCTCAAGGGACGGATAGCAATTACATTGGCTGGAGTTCGTCCCACCATTTCCTTCGCCATAACTCCAATCGCTAAAGGTTGGCGCGTTCTTTTATCGATAGCAACCCAAGAGGGTTCACTGATCGTAATTCCCTTTCCGCGGACAAAGACCATTGTGTTTGCTGTACCAAGGTCAATGCCAATGTCCAGGGAAAAGAAACCTAGCAGCCA
>JAUWPO010000067.1 GCA_030611505.1 Chloroflexota bacterium | reverse complement strand
AGCCAGGTGAGAACCGGACAGTTAAAAGCAAACGAGAGAATACCATCAGAAGGTGAACTTTGTCAAATTTATTCGGCTGGGCGTAATACCGTTCGACACGCAATCAGTGAACTGGTAAATGAAGATATATTAAGGACTGTTCCAGGAGTAGGAACTTTTGTTGTAGACGATAGACTTGACAAGACGGCGGAATATCTATTTGGTTTCACTCAAGAAATGCGGCTTCATGGCAAGAAAGTATCCAGCCAAGTATTGGAGGCAAAGATAATTGGTGCTGATCCATTTCTTTCCAGGCGACTACAAATTCAGCTTGGAGCTGATGTCGCGTTTCTTTACCGAGTGCGACTCATGGATGACGAGCCCACCGCCATTGAGCGATCTTATTTACCGCACGAACTTTGTCCAGGGCTTTTAAATTATGATTTTACCGTTAGTTCTCTTTATGAAATACTCTACAATGTTTATAAGAAAAGACCCGATCATGCTGAGCAGGTAATTGAAGCCAGTCTTGCGACACCCGAAGTGACACACTTGCTGGGTTTGACACCACCGGCTGTCGTGATTGTGTTCCATCGTGAAACGCGGATGGTCACGGGTCAGATAATCGAGTACGTCGATTCTGAATTGCGTGGTGATCGTTTCCGTTTTTACACTAACCTTCGGTTGCATTCTTCACCGGGTGAATTTGCCTTCCGAAGGTTGCCATTCCATACGGAAACCTCGTTGCCACATAATCTACCCGTGGATTATTGAATTCGAGTGATGAGCATAATTTCTGATTCCGATCTCCAGGATCTCGTGCAGCAGATAGTGCAACGCACATTGGGAAGCGGCAATGTCATTTCATCAACCACGTCTACCATAAATCCTGCAGGTCACGAGCCAGATTTAACCCTGGTGGAACCTCAGCCTCATGTAGCAACAGTAAACACAGTAGCATTGGGGGCTGATCACGGTGGTTTTTCTCTCAAAGAGAACCTTAAAACATTCCTCCTGAAGCAGGGCTACAAGGTGGATGATTGTGGTACGTATAGCCCGGATTCGGTTGATTATCCCGATTTCGCCTATGCAGTAGCGAAGAAAGTGAGTGAAGGCGATGCCTGGCGCGGTATTATAATTGACGGAGCTGGGATTGGGAGCTGTATGGTTGCCAATAAAGTGCGAGGAGTACGGGCTGCTATGTGTTATGACCACACCACTGCGTTGAACAGTCGTGAACATAATAATGCCAATGTGCTTACCTTGGGTGCTGGATTGATCTTTCCTACATTAGCCCGCCAAATCGTGCTGACTTGGTTGAACACAATCTTCGCCGGGGGGCGTCACGCCCGCCGGGTAGACAAAATCACGATGATTGAAAGGAGACAGGTTAGTTAGAAATCAATGTTTTATGAACAATCGAAAGTTGAACAGATAGTGGAAGTTGTTGCTCGTGAAGTGCTGATCGCGCTTGCCGAACAGGAACAACGATCAGCACTGCCCGATGGCGACCACTGCACTGAGGAGTGCACCGGAAACATCTGCGTAAAAACCTGTTTTGATCGCGTTGGAAGAGTTGTCAGCGCCGGAGCTACGCGAATTTCTTCCTCGCTGGGCGGCATTCCAGATGATCCTAGCGTCGCCAGGATGATAGATCACACCCTGCTCAAGCCGGACGCTACCGCTGACCAGATTGCGCAACTTTGCTACGAAGCACGCAAATATGAGTTCGCTTCAGTTTGTGTAAACCCTACGCATGTGAAGCTGTGTGCCGAATTACTGCGTGGCAGCCCGGTGAAGGTTTGTACGGTTGTTGGCTTCCCACTGGGAGCGTCCTCCCCTGAGGTGAAAGCCTATGAAACCGAAACCGCCCTGCGTGACGGGGCAACCGAGATTGATATGGTGATCAATATTGGGGCGCTTAAGACGAAGGATTATGACCTGGTAGCGAAGGATATTCACGGTGTAGTGCGGATGGCGCGGACAGCTGGCGCGTTAGTAAAGGTTATCATCGAGACTGCTTTGCTAGATAATGATGAAAAGATAACCGCTAGCTTATTAGCAAAGGAGGCTGGAGCCGATTTTGTCAAGACCTCTACTGGATTTTCCAGTGGTGGTGCAACAATTGAAGATATCGCCTCAATACGTAGCGCAGTTGGCCCAGAGATGGGTATTAAGGCTGCTGGAGGAGTGAAAACTTACACTGATGCCAAGAAAATGGTCGCAGCCGGCGCGACCCGCATCGGGGCCAGTGCAGGCGTGAAGATCGTTCAGAGCGAGAGAAAGGTGAATGGTATGGCAGCGGCAGCGTTGCCTGTGGCAACATAGATAAGACGGATTGCTTAGGGGATAATCCTTCAGACGTTATGTGTAATGTATTTATAGGACTGTTTATGCGAATCGCCAGGGTTATTGGTACAACAATATCAACAATAAAAGACGAGAAGGTGCGAGGCAGTAAATTGCTCATACTTCGCCAAACTGACGAAACTGGCGAGATTATCGGCAAACCTTACGTGGCTGTCGACCTGGTGGATGCTGGTGTGGACGATTTGGTACTGACCGGGCACGGCTCTAGTGCTCGTCAGACATACCAGACCAAAGATTGCCCGGTGGATGCTGTTGTTATGGCGGTGATCGACCATTTGGAGGTCGATGGAGAAGTGGTTTTTCTTAAGTCGTAGCCTGTAAACCATTAAGCAGCTTATAAGATGTATGTTGAGATATTTTATTAAGTAAAATTGATAATGTTTTGTGGAGTATGTAATGTTGATCGCCGAAGTAATCGGAACCACGATATCCACCATAAAGGATGAAAAACTCACTGGTCGAAAGCTACTCATCCTGCGGCAGACTGATGAGACCGGAACGCCGTTTGGTAAGCCCTACGTAGCCGTAGACACGCTGGATGCGGGCGTCGGAGATTTAGTATTGACAGCGCATGGATCCGGTGGGCGTCAGACTTATCTAACCAAGGATAGCCCAGTGGATGCTGTAATCATGGCGGTGATTGACCATTTAGCGGTAGGAGGAGAAGTAGTCTATCGCAAGGAGTGAGCGAGCCTGATGGTCTTGCAGCTCTTACGTAAATACTCGGCATGGGATCGATTATGAAACAATCCGATAAGGATTTACTCTCAATCCAAGAGGCTCGCAAGACGGTGGAACGCGCGTACGAAGCCCAGCGAATCTGGGGAACTGCCACCCAACAGCAAGTAGACCGTGTGTGTGAAGCTATGGCCCAAGCAGCGTTCCTGGGCTCCGAACGGCTTGGGCGCTTAGCTGCTGAAGAGACGGGCTTTGGTGTGCCAGAGCATAAGAAACTGAAAAACGAATTCGCCTCCAGACACGTTTGGGAGAGGATCAAGGATATTAAGACTGTGGGTTTTGTACGCCAAGACAAGGTCAACAAAATCTATGAGATCGCATGGCCGATGGGCGTGGTGGCGGCACTGATACCCAGCACCAATCCGACCTCCACCATGATCAACAACATCTTGATTTCGGTTAAAGCGCGCAACGCCATTGTAGTCTCCCCACACCCCAACGCAGTCAACTGCTGCGTTGAGACTGGTAAGTTGATGATAGACGCAGCTGATGATGCCGGCGCCCCGCCTGGCTTGATCAACTGTCTAACACAGATCACCTTGGAGGGCACCCAGGAGATGATGTCCTACAAGCATACTGGCGTCATTCTGGCGACCGGCGGGAGTGAGATGGTGCGTGTCGCTCACTCGCAGGGCAAACCAGCCTACGGGGTAGGACCGGGCAATGTGCCGGTGTACGTAGATCGCAGTGCGGACCTGGAGAAAGCTGCCAAATACATCGTTTCCAGCAAAGCGTTCGATTATTCTGTGATCTGCGCAACGGAGCAAGCCGTGGTGGCCGATCGGCCAATCGCCGCACGACTGAAACAATTGATGGAAGGCGAAGGTGCTTACTTCGTTGGTGAATCCCAAGCCAATTCCCTAAGGAAGGTTTTATTCCACTCTGATGGCAGCATCAACGTGAGCGCCGTAGGAAAGTCGCCACAATACATTGCGGCGATGGCCGGCATTCAGGTACCCGGGCAAGCTCGTATCCTGGTGGCGCGGCTGAACGTAGTTGGCCGGGAAGAACCTTTATCGCGCGAAAAGATGACAACCGTCTTGGGCTGGTACGAAGCTAATGGCTGGGAAGCAGGCTGTGAACGTTGTATCGAGTTGATCAATTTTGGCGGACGCGGTCATAGTCTTATCATTCACGCTACAAATGAAAAAGTCATCATGGCTTTTGGTTTGGAGAAGCCTGTCTTCCGTATTGGGGTAAACACAATGGGCACACTCGGCGCAATCGGACTGACCACCAAAGTGATGCCCTCTATGACCCTTGGGGCGGGCGGGATTGGCGGTTCCATCACCGGTGATAATGTGACCGTCTATCACCTGTTTAACATTAAACGCATGGCTTTTGAAACCACCCGGCCACCTGAAATGGCCATGAAGCCAGGCACGACACCTGCCGGCCCGATCTATGGTCCCGCGCCCGGTGAGATCGAAGCGGTGGTGGAAGAAGTTGTGAGGCAAATACTAAAGGTATAGCATTAATGCCCAATAATTTTAAAAATCAAATGAAAAGAAAATCTATTCATAGGAGAACATAATGGTACAAGATCCTGCATTCATCGCTTTAGGTATGGTTGAGACCCGCGGTCTGATTGGCTCCATCGAAGCTGCTGATGCTATGGTCAAGGCAGCAAACGTGGTATTAATCGGTTCGGAATACGTCGGCGGCGGCTATGTCACCGTGATGGTGCGCGGCGACGTCGGCGCGGTCAAGGCAGCCACCGATGCGGGGGCAGCTGCGGCTAAACGAGTAGCAGACCTGATCTCGGTGCACGTCATCCCGCGTCCGCACGAAAATGTCGAAATGATACTTCCTGAGAACACAAAGGGTAGCTTCGGCGGTCGTTCGGGAGGAGATAAGAAATAGCAACTCATAGACATATCACCCGGTTTGACTACGTCCGGATGTTAGCCCGCGCGGAGCAAGTCATTCGTTGGGTCCCTGACCCTGAACCTGCGCCTCTGGATAAAACTCCCGAAGAACCACTTCACGTGGGTGTGGACTTGGGCACTGCCTACCTGGTGTTAGTGGTGCTCGATCAGGATAAGCAACCCCTAGCAGGTGAATACCAATTCGCCCAGGTAGTGCGTGACGGTCTGGTAGTTGATTTTCTGGGCGCGGTGGACCTGCTGATCGAGATGAAGCAGCGGGTGGAGAAGCGACTTGGCAGACAGCTAACCCATGCTGCCAGTGGCTTCCCTCCGGGAGTCCACCAGGTAGAAGTGCGAGCAAGCGCGAACGTGGTTGAGGCTGCTGGGCTGCATTGTACCAGCATGGTCGACGAGCCTACAGCAGCGAATGCCCTGCTTGGTTTACAAAATGGGGCTATTGTTGACGTGGGCGGTGGTACCACTGGCATTGCCGTCTTGCAGGATGGTGAAGTAGTCTACACTGCCGATGAGCCAACTGGTGGTACCCACTTTTCGCTGGTAATCGCTGGAGCGCAAGATATCTCATTCGAGGCAGCAGAAGTTATGAAGGTCAATCCGACTGAACAATCTCGTTTGTTCCTCGTAATCCGTCCAGTGATGGAAAAAGTGGCCAGTATTGTGGTTCGCCACATCGCCCAAAGCCAAGTACAGGTCGAAAGCCTGACATTTGTTGGCGGAACCAGTGCTTACCCTGGCATGGCTGCGGTTATTGAGGATTATACCGGTCTGCCGACGCATATACCAGAGCGACCAGTCTTCGTGACTCCCCTGGGAATTGCTATGTACGATCAAGTTACTTAACCTATGAACTGACCACATATACAAGGATTCAATGGCCAAAGAATTTTCTCTTCGTTGTTATTGTTATCTAGACCGCATGCAGGCGAAATACGCGGCCTTTGTAGGAACCATCACCCAGGGCGATTTACCGGTCGAGGGCATGGCTTCACTTTATATCGAGATGGCCCCCGGCAACGAGGTGTTTCGCACAGTGGATATTGCCGTCAAAGCAACTGAGGCTAAACCCGGCGCCCAGGTAGTTGAACGCGAATTTGGCATGTTCGAAGTGCACTCCCTCAATCAGGCAGCGGTGCTCGAATCTGGGCGCATCGTACTCGAGCGTCTTGGTCTGAATATTGAGGACCGCATTCGTCCGAAGGTTGCCTCGATCCAGTTGATCACCAACGTTGACCCATATCAGGCGCAGCTACTCAATCGTTGGCGACGGGGCAGCATGCTGGTTCCAGGTCAAACTCTGCTTGTAGTCGAGTGTTTCCCCGCGGCATATATCAACTACGCTTGCAACGAGGCTGAGAAGAAAGCTACAATAAATGTAGTGCACGTCAGCTCGGTCGGTCGTTTTGGCCGCATGTGGCTTTCCGGCACGGAAGCGGAAGCTGAGACAGCCCGTGATGCCTCTATCCGAGCCCTGGATAGTCTGGAGGGTATTGAGAGTGAATTTTAATCTAGGTTCTGCTTTTTGGGAGTAATCCATGCCAAAAACATTTTATACTGAACGTGATATCGAAGATCTGGCCAAACGGGGCGTCCTTTCGCTGGTGGAGGACGACGACGTTGTGCTGACAGATATAGCGCGGGACAAAGCCATCCGCTTAGGAATTGAAATATTGCGTGATCACGATAAGCCACCCAGTGCTCCAGAACGCCCCTATATAACCAAGATAGTCTCTCCAAGCGCTTCGAGTCCGGGACAAGCGATCTCTAATCAGGCTAGTCCAACCATCGCCCCCCCGATCTCCAGCAGCACGGTAAGCAGTGACGACCTGCACAAACAAGTGCGCGCAGCAGTAGTAGCGCGCTTAGGTGATTCGGTTGATCAAAAATTGTTGGACACCATCATCAGCCGAGTTCTCCAAAATGTTGGAAATAAGTAGGATTACGAGATGTTATTCGGGCGTGTGCGCGGGACGGCTATCTGTACAATTAAATACCCAGACCTCAAAGGTATGAAGCTTCTCGTCGTGCAGCCATTAGATAAACACCTGCACCCTGTTGGCCCTTTGCAGGTGGCAGTTGATGTGGTGTGGGCTGGACCCGGTGACCTGTGTGTAATGACACGCTCGCGTGAGGCCGCCCTGGCACTACGCGAGCATAAATTCGTACCGGTCGACCTGGCTATTATTGGCATTGTTGATGAATTGGTTGTGCAACCGGATGGTGAATTTGATTACACACTCAAAGAGGGCTGGGTGAGGTATACATAGGTTCTCGTTTGCCTGGCAAGCGTATAAAACCTTTTTCATATTACCTTTTGTATAATGATACTTGGGAAAGTGATTGGTACCGTCGTTACAACGATTAGCCACCCGGATTATAAGAATCGGCGCTTGCTGGTGGTGCAACCGCTGACCTTGCCCGACGACCCGCCGGAGGGGGATTTTATCGCTCTGGATAACACCCATGCTGGAATTGGTGACACCGTATTGGTGAACAGGGAAGGCAACGCTGCCCGTCAAACACTTAACCAACCAGATGGTTGTGTGATCTCAGTGATCGTTGGGATCGTCGATTCCCTTTATATTTCGACTCTTAATTAATTTGCTGGTCCCTCCAGAGCAATCCTGGTACGGAAAACAGCAACTCCTGCCACATCCTTTTTGTGGGCACTGCACGTCATCCTGATCGGGTGGCTAGTAAAACGGATCAATTTGCAGCACATCGCTATCGGGCAGTGTTTTTTATGTGTTTGTTCAGTGTGACGACAGGGATTGTCTTCAAGATGGAAACTCTTTTCGATTTTTCGGGCGCTTAGTGGGCAAATATTTACACTGGCTTTATATCTGTCTTGATCGGATATACATTACACGCCAGCAGTCAAAGAGTAGCATCACCTGCTGATGCAGCGATTATGCTGAGCACTGAGGCAGTTTTCGCCGCATTTTTTGGCTGGGTTTTACTCGAAGAAACACTTCCCTCATTCTAACTGCTGGGGTGTGTGATTATACTTGCTGGATTACTCTTAATTCAATTACATCTATTTCGCAAAAAAGAAAATAATTAAGTTACTAGAATAGGTCCACCATGATCCTGACGGTTATACTATGGTATTGTTTTCAGGCAGGCATATCTTCCTGGAGCAGTCTATGATCAAAAACATCGAACTGCTTACATCTCCAGAATTCAGGAGCAAACTCAGCCAGTGTATTCATTGTGGTCTATGCCTGCCGGCCTGCCCAACCTACAATGCTCTCGGCACAGAAATGGACACCCCGCGTGGGCGCATTGCTTTAATGCGGGCAGCGTCGGACGGAAGAATTGAACTCGTCGATTTCAAGGACAGCCTCACACAGCATATTAACTTGTGCCTGGCTTGCCGCTCATGCGAAACCTCTTGCCCTTCCGATGTTAATTACGGGAATTTAATCGAGGCTGCACGCATTGTCGTAGAGCACAACCGCTCGTCCGGTATGGCTGAAAGGTTCCTGCGTTGGCTGGGAACAAAACAATTAATGACCAATCGAAGCCTGCTCAGGTTTATTGCTCGCGCCCTGTACGTCTACGAAACTATCGGGATGCAGCAGGTCGTACGGTCAACCAATCTGCTTCCCAAAACCCTGCAGGCTATGGAAGCTATCCTGCCGCCTATAAACCCCCACTACCAAGATTACCGGGTGCCTGCGCCTGCGGATGGAAATAAGCGCGGCAATGTATTGTTCTTTACCGGCTGCATCCAGGAGGGCTTTCTACCCCAGGTGAACCAGGCGACCGTGCGTGTCTTACAGCGCAACGGCTTCGATGTGCATACACCCGCATCACAAACCTGCTGCGGCGCTGCGCACCTGCACCTGGGTGACGAAGAATACGCGAAAAGACTTGCCTGCCGTAATATTGACACATTCCTCGCTCACGAGGGAGAATTTTCAGCCGTTATTAACAACGCGGGGGGGTGTGGGGCTTCGCTTAAAGAATACCCGCATCTTCTGACCGGTGATCCCGTTTATGCACAGAAGGCCAAACAATTCTCAGACAAAGTCAAAGACATCAGCGAATTCCTTATGGAGAACCTGCACTCACCTCCCGAAGGCGAGCTGAAAGTCCGGGCGACCTATTCTGACTCCTGTCATTTGCGCCACGGGCAAAAAGTGGTCAATCAGCCGCGCCAATTGCTGGGGATGATTCCCGGATTGGAACTGGTCGAATTGTCGTCTCCCGATTTATGCTGCGGCAGCGCCGGGGTTTACAACATCACGCAGATAGATACGGCAGACAAGATCCTTGATGCTAAAATGGCAGATATCGCCGCCACCGGAGCCAACTTAATCGTGACTTCCAATACAGGCTGCCAGATGCAGCTCATCGCCGGAGTGCGACGCGCTGGTTTGGAAGCAAAAGTACTGCATGTGGTGGAAGTGTTAGATTTGTCTTACGAGAAGGAATCAGTAAATAGTGAATAGGGAGCAGCAACTGGTAGTCAAAAAAAATAGTTCGGCGGAAATGAAATTCTGAACCGGAATGCAGCAGAGGCAAAGAATCTATGTGTCTGGATAAAACCACGATCCGTAGTTTCTCTTCCACTCACAAATAAGGAAATCATTTATGGAGAAAACATCCCAATCAATTGATTTTGCCTCACTGGCAAATCTTCTTCAACCCGGGCAACTCATCACCAATCCGGTTGAGCTTATCACCTATGAGGTGGATGCTTCCATTGACCGCGGAACGCCTGATGGCGTCGTCTACCCACACTCCAGGGATGATGTGAGCCGGGTCGTGCGCTGGGCAACTGAACATGATGTCCCAATAATAGCCCGCGGAGCAGGCACCGGACTCTCCGGTGGGGCAGTAGCTGAAAACGGGGGACTGATCCTGCACTTCTCGCACATGAACCACATCTTGGATCTCGATAAATCCGGGCGAAGCGTAGTTATCGAGCCAGGTGTTGTCAATCAAAATCTGGATGAATATGTCAAGCAAAAGGGATTGTATTACCCACCGGATCCTGCCAGCGGTCGAGCCGCTACATTAGGGGGCAATATCGCAGAAAACGCCGGTGGTCCGCACTGCTTCAAATATGGGGTGACCACAAATTATGTAACCGGGCTGGAAATTGTGTTGGCGGATGGGCGCGCGGTTCAATTGGGTGGGCGGGCATTTGATTACCCAGAATATGATTTCACGGGCTTGCTTACTGGCAGCGAAGGCACATTGGGGATCATTACCAAAGCTTATATCCGCCTGCTGCGGTACCCACCCGGAGTGAAGACCTTGCTTGCAGCCTTTGATACGGTCGCAGACGCAGGCGATGCGGTCTCAGCCCTGATCGGGCGCAGTTTAGTTCCGGCTGCCATGGAGTTCATGGATCAAAAAATGATGGTGATCATCGAAGATTTCGCTCAAGCCGGACTGCCCATCACGGCAGGTGCAGCTCTGATTATCGAAGTGGACGGGTATAAAAATAGCCTGTCAGCGCAGATGGACGAAATCGCAGCCGCTTTGCTCGAACACAAAGTTCTGGATATCAAAATCGCTCAGTCCGAAGATGAGGGGGAAAAAATCTGGTACGGTCGCAAAAACGCCGCCGGAGCGATGGCGCGACTGGCTCCAGCTTACCTCACCTTGGACGGCACCGTGCCGCGCAGCAAACTGGCACCTACACTGACCGAGATCAACCGGATTTGCGAAAGATACACGATCCAAGTCGCTTACGTCTTCCACGCTGGCGATGGCAACATTCATCCATTTTTACTCATCAGTGATCTCGCCGACCAGAAGTTAATGCAACGCGTCCACGATGCCGGGCGTGAGATTTTGGAAACCTGCGTCCGTCATCGTGGCACCATCACTGGCGAACACGGCGTGGGAATCGAAAAGCGAGCCTACATGCCGCTGCTGTACAATAATGACGAATTGAACGCCATGCGGGAGATCAAGGAAGTATTTGACCCCCGGAACATCTTGAACCCGGGGAAGATTTTTCCTGAAGACCAAGGGGCAAGGGAACAAGGGGGCATGGGTGCTGGGGGGAAGGGGAGCGGGGGTGAACTAAATGTCAATGACGAAATAGCAAAAATTCACATACCCGAGTCCACAGAAGAAGCACGTGAAATAATATTTACGTGCAGAGATGCCAACCTAGATTTACGAATCCGAGGCGGGGGTACCAAATCCAGCTTACTTCCGGAAGCCGAACATGTGCTGCAAACCAATCAAGTAAACGGCATCATCGAATATGCGCCCCAGGATTTGTACGTCAGCGTGGGTGCGGGAACCCCAATAGCGGAGCTGCAGGCTGCGCTGGCGAGTCATAACATGTGTGTGCCGCTGCTCTCCCCCTGGGATGAAGCCACAGTGGGCGGCATCATCGCCACCAACTTCAACGCCCCCCTGCGCATGCGCTACGGTGGGCTGCGCGACCTGGTGCTTGCTCTTACGGTCGTACTGCCGGATGGACGCGTGATCCGGGTTGGAAGACCGGTTGTCAAGAATGTAGCCGGTTACGATCTAACAAAGCTTTTCGTGGGATCACACGGCACGTTGGGTTTGATCACTGAAGCGACCTTGAAGCTCAACCCGATGCCACGCAACCGCGCCAGCCTGATCGTGCCGGTTGAGGATTTGGAACTTGGATTGCAGTGGAATCACAAACTTCTGAGGGTATGCCTGGCGGCATCAGCGCTACTACTGTGCAAGGGAGTTGAAGGACTATCGGATGCGCCTTACACTTTGATTTACACCGCTGAGGGTCTCGCGGAAGACGTGGCAGCGGAGCTCCGTCAAGCGCGCGGTGTGCTGGAGGTGGGAGACGCAGGCAGAGTGGATCAAAATGATACTCTATCCGGCAGCGAAGTCTGGGGACATTGGCTGCAAGCTGGTAAAAAGGGCTCTAACGGCATCCAAAAAACCACATCTCTGGTTCGTGTGGGCGTCGCTCCCAAAGACTTGCCATCTTTTATTAAAATCCTTGCGCCGTCCCTAAACGAGTCCGCATATATAGCTGACCTGGCAAACGGAATGATGTATATTCAAAATGGGGAAGACTTAGCGGACATACGTGCTGAGGCTCACAAAGCCAGCGGTTATGCAGTTCTCCTTACAGCACCCAAACATATGAAAGAGACAACAGATCACTGGGGCTACGTTCCTGAAAGTCTGGAATTAATGCGCAAGCTCAAATCACGTTGGGACCCACAAGGTTTATTCAACCCTGGAGCTTTCTTAGTTTAGATTGGTCAGTTTCCATAACATAATGGGCCATAGATTAATGGGGGTAAAGATTGACAATATATACAGAATATGGGGTTCTTACGAAAAAGTGAAAAGAATTTTTCTTATCAACTAATTCATCGTGCCA
>JAUWPO010000006.1 GCA_030611505.1 Chloroflexota bacterium | reverse complement strand
AATGATCGGGAGCTTTCTGATCTACAGCCAGTCCGACAAAGTACTTGGCTGATAGATTGTCGTTAACATATGTCTCCACCTGGCGCTCTGAAAGATTGTAAAGATATGCTACCATCTCCATTTTTAGTAATAGTGCGGGCTCAAAGGGTGGGCGGCCATACATACCACCACCCTTGTACAGTCCAATAAGTCTCTTTGTGAATCGCTCCCATGGGATAATCTGCTTTAGTTTGCGCAGAAAGTGATCCTGGGGTACTATTTGATCGTATATGTAATCACCAAAGAATGAATTCTTGCCTGTCTCTACAAATCGCTCTTTTCCCATTTTCCGCTCCAGATGCTTTGTTGGGCTTATTATATTAAAGAACGGTTCTGAGGTCAATTAAATATTTGTTTTTCAACACTCTCATTATAACCGAATGACAAATTGAATTAGAATAATAATATTATTCTTGTATATCAAGAAAGTTGGCATGTAAATCACTGGAGATTAAGTCTTCGGAACGCAGATTTATGAGGTTATTACAATATGATCAATTGGATTAATCAAGCCGCTAACATTCTTTGGATCTTAGGCTGTGCCGCAGCTTTAGCGACACTTATCTATGCAAGTTGGAAGGCTTCGCTTAATGGTATAAAGATGCGCACCATTCTTACGGATTACCAATACCAAATCGTTCTGAGCTTATCTGGCGTTTTTTTTGTATTGGACTGGCTGCTACGTCCGATGCCCTTTGGGAAATCTTGATTTGGCTGCTGCTGGTAGTCTTGTTCGCTGCCCAAATGGTAATAACAATCCTCAAAAATAGAAAAAAGGACACTGACCCGTCCTAATATTTAGTCAATTTAATCTCAATGGTTGTACCACTGAGGTGTCCTTCGCGGGCTCAGGATAAACTCCATGACGAAGTGTCCGATTCACGACCTGAAAAGAGGGATTCTTCACTCCGCAGGCTATGCACTCCGTTCTGAATAAACTCGCGTTCAGAATGACAAACAGGAGCATGTCGTTACATATACAAGAAGGGATCGAGTGTTTTTTTGTCTTGAAAAAAGCCACGCTCCGCCCTTCTGTCATAGACAGATGAGGTTGAATTTATTCTAATTTCTTATACTATCCCCCAATACTTTCTGAACGCCAAAGAGATATCCGAATTTCTGACATCAATTCAGCAATTATGTCTATCACTAGATATTTTCGTTTGTATAACGTTAATTAACACTCCTCAGGTCATTAAATCACTAGGGATTATGAAAAACCGGGTGATTGTTCGTCGAGAATCAATGTACTGAAATTTTAACCCACATCCACCGAAGCTACAAGTTATTAACACAAACTGATTGCAAAGCAAATACCGCACATCAGCCTGACGAGGTTCATTTCGTCATTTCGATATAAATTGGGCTCTTTACAGTGATTTGTCCTCCCTGTGCATTTATAGTGTCCCCATACTTGTCATATATATTCTGTGTATTCTCAGGAATTGTTATTTGGTACTCGTGTTCGTCTGGAGACCATAAGACCCAAATCCGCTTTTCTGAGGCAATAAATTCATATACACGAAGGTTGGGGTCAGGTACCTCTCCAACATAATCGGAAGAACTTAATTCTTCTGTCAAAAATTTTAGAGCATAATATGCTGGTCGAGGAGTCTTGTCTTTATTAAATAATCCTGCGTTAAACCAACTCGGTCCCTCCAACGTATACCAACTCGTTCCCAACAATCCTTGTGCCCAATTACGAACATATAACCAGACGACATAATCCGCCTGGGCTTCATAATATGCATCAACAGGAGGATTACAATACGGATTGTAATTTGGCAGTTTTCCACCTTGAAACCCTAACACCACTTGCAATGGATTGTAATCCAGCGGCAATCCTGATGGACACCCTAACGCCCCTTCGGTTTGAATAATGGGTTTATCAACCTCATATTTGCGCATAATTTCTCGCAAAAAGTCTATCTTCCCTAAGACAATGCCGCCTCTTTTTTCCCATTTTGGGTCATGTTCTTCCCAATACATAGTGCCGTAGTAGCTTGGCCAGGCATGGAAACTAACTATATCAAAAGAATAAGCGCCTCGACTGGCAAGTATGCCCTCAAAAAAGTTTCCCGGTAGACATGCATCATCTTTCGTGGGATCGCAATCCAATAATAAGCCGCCAAGTAATACCTGAGCCTCTGGTTTGACAGCTTTTATAGCAGGATATACTTGCTTCAACATTTGTGCGTAATAGCGACCCCCATAGAATCTAACATCATTTACATCTCCCCAACAACCAAATTCGCTATCCGGTGGTACCAGTGATGGATCTACATCGGGCTCATTTCCAATTTCCCAATATTTAATATTATAGGGTTGGACACCATACCGTTCTACTAAGGCTCCTACAAATTCAGCAAACTCATCCAACGCATGCTCGGCAATTGGTCCACAAGCTACTCCTGGAATTTTTTGTGCCCAATCGGGCGTGTATTTAATAATTGCAATGACCGTCAAGCCTCGTTGTGATGCTTCTAACAAGGCATCTTCATCTACGCTCTCCCAAAGATAGGTCGGTGGGTTGGTACGCTCAGGTTCGATTTCATTCCAATCAAAAACACCATATCGCAACCAAAATAAATTGGCTTCATCCGCCTTATGAATGTAATATTCGTCACCTGAATGGGTCTCAGCACCAAAAATTGATGGCTCGATCTTAGGCTTTATCCCGGTCAACAGGACAAGGGGAAGATAATTCTTGTATTCTCCCAACTCATGACCGGCATCGAGTCCCAGAATTTCTATTGCCCCCACCGAGTTGCCGCCAACAAGAAAACTGAAAAAGAACAAAAAAGAAAGAATTACAATAGAAAATAATTGCAAAAACAGTTTCTTGTACTTATTTCTCCTTAAGTGTCCTCGCAATGAAAGTTTGCTGACCGGGATTAGAGGCATAAAAAACCTGGCGCTCCCGGCGCGACTCGAACGCGCAACCTACGGATTCGAAGTCCGGCGCTCTATCCATTGAGCTACGGGAGCGATTAACGTTCAAATTATACACTAACAGCCAATCATAACAAAGAGAAATTGCATGTAGCAAATGGCATAGAGCGAATTCTAATTTTCAAATGGCAAATGGCAAGCAGCAAACAACAATCCATTCCCTTCTTCCTACTCTCCTGGAAGATTATAAAAATTGTAAACCGCCTGTGAAAGCTCGGCAATTAATTCCGAAGCAGTTTCCCAGACTAATTGGTCAGGGTGGTACAGGAAAACCACCAATACATAATTCCCACCAGGAGTGTAAATGATACCCGCATCTCCAATAGTATGGATCAATCCATTAGTAGTCGTCCAGCCGTGCTTGTGGGCAATGGGAGTGCCCTCGGGCACTCCAGCCGTCAACAGCACAGGCAAGCGGTTCTTGATCAGGAAAGTGATCATGTCCTGGCACTCTTGCTGTGTGATCTGAACTGGAAAGACTGCTTTCAATGCGCTCCCGCCGGTCTGGGAGCACTGGTACAGGTCTTCCAAAAGCATGCCAATATCGGAAGGTGTGGTCTGGTTGTAAGGGTCCGGATCTGTATTCACGTCCAGGCGTGTATTGGCGGGTGTGTCAATGACAACTAGAAGGGGTGAGCCTAAAGAGAAATAACCAGCCAGGAACGTATTGTATAAACCAAGAGCCTGCATTTCATCGGTAACGATTAACGGTCCTGTCGTATCATCAATCACACGATCCATCAACCAATCGGCAGCTTCGTTGCCCGATTTGTCGACCATATCTTCCATGAGCTTCATGGTCTCCGGATCTGGATTCTCTCCAATGCGGCTGTAAGCCGAGACCATGATCGGTATCTTTATAATGCTGGATGCAGTGAAAGCGATATCTGGATTTACTGGGATGTCTTCACCCTGGCGGTATGCGAAGTGAATATCCTTGGCGGTCTGCAGGTCAAGTAAATATATCCCCGCCAGACCATCATAACCGGATACATCCAGAGTCTGTTTGAGCAGCACTTCAAGGTTCTGGAAAGCAGGACGCGCAGGTTCCAGGCGTTTGATCGGCAGGTTTATGGTACGGCTTGCGAGCGAGTTGAGTGCTGCTTCGATCAGCAGGACTGACCCTTCAACATCCAATGCGGTCCCCGGTTTACCAGGAAAAAAATCAACTGTGCCAGCGACGGGCATCGCTGATTCGGAGGGTTGATCGTAGCGCTCCGAGATGTCTTCCAGGACCGCACGTAGACGAGGTTCAGAAAATTTTGCGGACAAAGGAATTTGGGTTGCGAATGTTGTGCGTCCCCATAAGAACTCCCAGAAATCTTGCCAGAACTGCACCTGGGTGCGTTCAAAGTCCGCTACTGACAGCATACTATCCACTTCTAACTGGAAATCAACAACTGATGGAGGCAGATGAATAACTGCATCCTTATAATACAGTTCTATCGGTACGGAATAAGCTTCCCCCAAGCGTTGCGCTGCTTGTGAGCGGTCTAAACCACCAACAGGAACGCCAGCGACTACCAATCCCGCCGGAAGAAAAGCACGCACACGACTGAAGCGCACCAACTGCAGCACTGCTAGGATGATGGCAGCCAATATCAAGAGTATGGATAAGTAGCGCAGCGTGGAAAACGGACCTCTTTTATTCAACACCCTCTCCAAAATGATGATGTTTCTGACAACCAGCCAAATATCATACCATGATTAAATGATAGGAAATCCCCCGCTAATCAATTAATAATAAAAAAACGGGCGATAATCGCCCGTTCAGAAGACCATCTAAAATCCGGGTTGGTAGATTCCCGGTAACATCTCTCACCGCGATACAACCAACTTAACCAACTTCCCCTCCCCGTTCAATGTCAAGCGGGCGTATTGTGGATGGCTGCGACTCTCCCGAGTAACATTTTTATTAATAGTAATCAGGCTGCGTGGTGAATGCATCCGAGAATGAGCTCTGACCTCTAATTGACTGGTCGGACAATTATGACCATTCCCACCGCATTGACCTCGTTCCTGGCAATACGTCAACTGCGCATCCGCCATACCGGGCAGGTATTGTTTGAGTATCTGCTTAACATTCCCTAATACTTCGACCGGAATCGGTTTTGGGGCATCCGTCTCAAGTGAGCGATCGCATACTATGTTAATTTCATCAGGATCAATCTGCCTTTGGATGGATTTTGGTCCTTTGTAGCCATTAAATAGCTTATCCAGAGGGTCTCCGTATAACACGAAAGAGATCAACGTTTTCTGGTCCTCACCATCCAGGTAACCCTGTCGATGGTGCATTTCGCTCGCCAGAGATATTTTTGCCTGTTTCAGCGCTTCACCGGCAGGCAAACCGTCGTGCAAGAATTTCCAAAATTGAAATCCCAATAAATCGGCGGCAATCAACGGCGGGGCGATAGAACCATATGACATACAGGTTGAACCAACTATCACTTTGCTGCCTGATTGTAAGAATTTCAGAGCCATAGCCTCTTCCAACGATTTTTCGATGATGTGCACGCCGTAACAAGCTTCGCTGAATACAATCTGTGGACTCCTGGCGGTTTTCTTACGACCATTTACACCAAAATCCTGAGGCCGGAGCGCTATGGGATAGTCGGGACCATCTGCATGATCTATTGGATCGCTCTGACCGTACCATTCAGCGGCATCAACCAATCCGTGCAGGTTGTAATAACCTAAACGACTTTTCGGCAATCGTACCCGCTTCTGCTTGTTACGACCGCTCTTTCTGTGTTCAGAGGACGAGTTCACGCACGCACCATCAAAACCATAAGGGGGGGATACAAACATTGCCTTTGAGTCACCAATTGGGCGAAATACTTTTAATGAAGCTTGCTTCCAAATGGCTGCTGTATAACCATAGCTTTTCTTTTGCGTACTGAAACTCGAAATTATCCAATTCGTAAACCTGCTCAACCAATTCTTTCGACCAGCGGCACGTTTGGATTGACCGGAATGACAATCCGCGATCCGTTTTAACTGCTCGTACAGCAAGCTTATATCAGGTCCGGTTCCACCCGGGAGACGACCCACAGGCCACTCAGGTATGAAGTAATTCTCGTCTCGGGTCCCATAAGGGTTGTCAGAGGGGACATCCATATCCAGGTCATCCACAGGATTGGGCAGATTATGAAACGGAATTATTTCTGGTCCACCAACAATCAGCAATGCGCCAATCATTTCACCAACCTTTGCAAGTGCTGTATCAAGGTCCGCTATTGCCAATTTTATCGCCCAGGGATCAACGGTCTCAACAGGTTGGATACTATACGGCTCCAGGCAAACAGGATCATCAGCAAACAACATCAGAGACCCCCAGCGCGGATATGCTTGAACGGCTTTCACCAAACGCTTCATCTCGTCTTCTAGAATGTCAGTGTTTTTCTCCCCATATTTTTCTACCAACCTGGAGCGTAGAGAAATAACCACATAAACCGGATAGCGACCATCAAGTTTAGTCACCCCTGGTAGGTTCCTCTTCACTGCCAAACGTTCAATTTCTTCTCTGGCTTGGTAAGTCACATCCGCACTGATTTTGGACTCTAACAGTGAGCTTGAATCCCCGGAGGGCGAGTCTTTTTCTCCTTCATCAGTGGAGTATTGCGAATCTAACCGTGATGCTGTGATCGTTGCTGCAGCCGGGATGAAGTCCTCCAACTCCGGTTCAGAACTGGATGCTTCGATAAGATCTTCATACAATTCACTTATCAATGGATTCAAATCAACATCCCCAGAAGGAATGGTTCCACCTTCAATCCGGTTCCAACCTAAATAAGCTGCAACTTCCGCTGGGATTGGAGCTTCCAAAGCTAACTCTAAATGCCGAGGCCAGATTTTATGATAAGGATTAGAGCCATTCCACAGGCGCGCTGGAACTTGCCCGCTCACATCGCGCGCCGCGGCTTCGTGTAGGAGGACAACTGCCCGGTCTCCTTTCCCGAATTCCATCAGCCAGTGAGCTAGCGAAAGTTTACACACCAGGCAATCCGACCAGCGTTGGTGATATTCGTGGGCAATCTCGAGCTTTGACTGCAGCGGTATCGAGCCATTCGCTTGCAAGTATTCCAGGTGAGTGACCACAGCTAGCAGCGGTGTTAGTTCAACACTCAGAGCTTGGCGGATCAATTCCTCAGCTCGATCAAGATCACCTTGTTTTAACGCCTGACGTGCAGATCGCAATGGACTCCCCCAGGGTAATAGATCGCTTTCTTTGCCTACCTCCCCACTTATGGAGTAAACCCAGGTTGAAAGGTTCGCCCTTTCAGCCTTTATTCTTGAGATATCTAAACCAGGTTCGTGGTCGAAGCCTCCATTTTTCGAGTACTCCTGATAATTAAGAATCAAATCCTGTGTCCGTTGAAGCAATTGCGCAGCAGTAAGAAATTCAGGATCCACCTTTAACAAACCACGTGAAACCTGCATTGACTGCCTGAAGCGGTTTTCACCCATAAACACTTCGGCGTAGAGCAATCCAGCATACAAATCTCCTGGGTAATTCGCCAACCAATTTAAGACCATATCGCGAGCAAAACTTGTCTGACCAACCGTCAGAGATGCGCGCACAATGTTCAAATAGCGCTCACGAGATATTTTGTGATTATTAGAAGCAGGTGGATTATGACTTATTTTCATGATATCGGAATTTCTTTGGGAACCAATTGATGGTTGTGAATGAGATCCAGCGCAGCAACAGCGCTTAATAAGCGATGGACATGAGGCTCATCTGGAGCTAATTGAGAAGCCCGTCTTAACATATTTTCGGCGCCGGCGTAATCTTTCCCATCTTTCAAGGCTAAACCTGCAAAATAATAAGACCGGTAATCCTCGGTCGACAGATTGATAGCCTTCTGAAAGGTACTCAAGGCATCCTGGTGCTGTCTGCGGTCCTGATATACCTGTCCTAATTCTAAATAAGATTCTATCTGGTTCGGGTCATGTTGAATGGCGAGGCTTAAATGGTGCACTGCCTGGTCGAGTTGCCCCGCATCCCGTGATTGACGACCGACCAAGTAATGAAGCTCGGATTTTTCTATAGCGGAAAGTTCTCCATTTACGGACAACAAAGCCTGTTTTGCAGCAATGACCGCCTGGTCAAATTCTTCCTGTTCGAGGAGGAACTTCGCCATAAAAGCCAATACATTGGGTTGGTTTGGATACTGTTCGGACAGTCCTTGTAAGAGAGTCAGGGCAGCTTCCCGTCCATGTACTCGTCCTGTTAGTCGAATAAGTTCAAGTTGAAAGGGCAGTGGATCCTTTATAGAGGGAATCGCTGCTTCTAATATCTCTATGGCTTCTTCGGACCGCTCGAGAGATACAAGTACGCGCGCCAGAAGAAGCAATGCATCGGGATGGTCTGGCTCAGTACTTAATAAGCTTTGTACAATTTTATATGCCCCCATCGGATTTTCACTCTGCAGCTCAATCTCCCCAAGTAAAAGCAACGGTTTGACGGGGTTATCCGCATTTTCGAGTGCCTGGTTAGTACTTTCCACCGCTAAATCTAAGCGACCGGCTGCTAATTGAGCTTCAGCTAATTGGATCCATGCTTCTGAATGCTCAGGATTTAGACGAGTTGCTTGCTCCAGGACCTGCATGGCTTGAACGCTATCACCGCTCTCAAGATAGACTTGACCAAGGTGCATGTAAAGAGTCATTTGTTTAGGTTCAAGTTTGACCGCTTTCTCTAAATACTTCACAGCTTCACTCAAATTTGGCAAACCTGTCTTCTCATCACGACTTCGATATATCTCAGATGCCAATGCACACCAATCTGGTTCATCAGGCCAAATTTCTAAAGCACTCTGAACAGCATCAAGCGCTAGTGAGAAATCTTCATGTTGGAAAGCCAATTTAGCTACCAGGTAATTTGCCATCGGCGTTTGGAGCAAACGGAGATTTCTGAAATCAGCAACTTTTTTCACAGAAAGAATGGCATTTTCCAAAGCTCGTTCAGGGTTGTCTTCAGCTTGAAGCAGCGCCAACAAACTGAGTACCAATGGGTGTTCGCCGATATTGCTGCCATTTGAAAGAAATCGCCAATTCCCTTTCGTAATTTCTTTGGTCTTAGAGTGATCACCAATGTCCCTTAAAACTAAAAAATAAGCTGCTAGTAGTTCTGGATCAGGATCGCTGTTAAACAACGTTCTCTCTAAGTACTGGGCATTTTCAATATTAGGAGTGAAAACAGCATGACCTCGTGCTCGCCAAATTGCTGCCGTCTGTAAGGCTTTCTCACCTTCTGAGCGAGCCGCTTGAGCTCCTTCGTTGTTTACAAGCTCTCCAACCCGCTTTTCTACTTCATTGAGAGCCTCTTCAAAAGATACTCGCGCTTCATCTTCTAAGGCTGCACATCCAGGTGCATGGTTTTTAACTTGCATCATTTGACTGAATTTTTGAGTCTCAGCGCGCAGCACCAAAGCCTGCGCTAACTGCATATGTGAAATCGGTTCTTGAGGAACCCTGTTCGCCACGTGTGACAACAGTTTCACAGCGTTCTCCCAATCACCAAGCGCTAAGCACGCTTCGCCGACTGCACGATAATTCATATATGGATGTAAGGGGGTTAGGTTGTCTTCCTGGGATTCACCATCGATCTCAAATTCTTCAAGTTCACGTTTGAGGGTCGACAACAGGTTAACTGCCTTTAAAATTCCTTGCTTCTCACCTAAGAGTCGGGCTTGAATAGCCATAACCCGAGGATATCCGGGGTTCAAATTTTGTGCTTCCTGTAATGCTTCGACTGCCGCTTGGACATCACCAATATCCAACGCTGCTTCCGCCTTCAAGCATGCTCCTGCAAGTCCGCCAATTGGTTCTTTCTCCCCATTGATATCTGATAAATAAGTCAATGACCGTTCAGGCTCGAGGGCAGCACGAGCCAATTCAGCAGCACGCAACAGTGCTAGATCATTGTTCTTAACGTTATCACTTTTACCTAATGCAGAAATTGCTATCTCCGAATATTGCACAGCTTTTGACAATTCACCTTCGTTATAATGAAGCATCGCCGCTGTTTGATTGAGCATTGAATTCGCGGGGAACAGGCTCAATGCACGTTCCGTGTTCTCGATGGCTGATCTTGTGTCTTGCATCTCCTTGAGCAAACATATTTTTTTTATGTACAATTCAGGATTTTGAGGATAAGCTTCAATTGCTCTGTCCATAGTAAGTACAGCTTGTCCAAAGTCGCCGATTAAATGGTAGATGTTTGCCAATTCGAGGTAAAATCCCGACAGATCTAAATGACTGGATTCGCTGCCATCATTCTCGTCCGATTTGCTCTGTTCGATAACGCGCTCGAGCAAACCTATTGCAATACGTGGTTCATCCAAATCAGTAAGACAGTGCGATGCTAACAGGATGTCCGGCTCGGAAGCACTACCAACGAGATTATCAAGCTCAGCGAATTTTTTGTATGATTCGAGGGCGCCTGTCTTATCTCCTACCTTTCTTTGTAGGTCGGCGAGGCGAATTACAAAATCGGTACGAGAGGGCTCAAACCGGATAACGGTTTTCAAAGCCTCGATTGCCTGTTCCCGATATTCTTGATTACCCACACCTGGTTGCTCAGATAGTCCCAGCATAAGTTCGGCAAACCAGATTGAATTCTCGCGCTCATCAGAATCCAATTCAAGTGCAGTTTTGGCAGCCTGATATGATTCGTCAATCAGACCTGTCGCCAGATAAGCATCTGAAAGAGATCGATAAACAGCAGGGTTTTCGTTATCTAACTTAACCGCTTCTTGAAGGGATGCGAGAGCCAGCTCAGGCTCATCTAGAATCATAGCAACCCGGCTGAGACCAATTGATAAACGCAATCGCCAGGCTGGTTCATTAATTACCTGGGTGTCCAGCGCAGTTCGAAATACGTTCTTTGCATTTATAAACTCGCCGGCGACAGCCAAGGCTTCCGCATACAAAGCCTGGGCTTCAGCGCGCTGACCGAGGGTGGTCTTTTCTATCACCTTTTCGTCCCCGATAAGCCCATCATCATTGAAATGAAAAGCGCACTTCAGAATAGAAAGCGCCTTTCTTGCCTGCTCGGGTGAAGGATCCAAGAGCAGCAATATGCGCGCTAAATCCATCGCAGGTTCAGGTCTCTCCGGTTGAAAACGCACCACGTATTCCAAGGCTTCGACGGTCGGTTCAAATTCTTCCATAACAATCAACATCTGTGCATATAGGTAAGCAAGCGCTGGGTCTAGCCGTCCAGGAAGCACTTCTTCAGTACCTTTGTTCAGACTGATCTCGGAATTCACTGCCGCTTGATAAGCGGTCTCCAGAACCTGCCGCGCTTCTTTTAGATAACCTAGTTCTTTCAGGGTTTGACCGAAACGGTACGATATTTTTGTGGCAAGATCAAAATTGACCTCAAATGCCTTTAATTCAACTTCGGGGTGATTCTCTCCCTCGAGCTGACTTTTAGATGATGCTGGTGCTAAGAGTACTGAAGCTTTACGTAAGCTGTCCAACGCCTGAGTCAGTTCGTTCTGTTCTAAGTGGGCTTCGCCTAATGCGAAGTGCACTTCTGGCGCAATCGGTGCAGCAAGACTGGCGGCATTTAATGTCTCAAAAAATTTTGAATTCTTGCCATCAAGTTTGTAGGCACCTGCAAGCTCAATCCAGGCATCAGCTAGTTCTGGTTCTAAACTGGTCGCCATCCGTAGGTTAACAACCGCGGCTGGAATGTCTTCCAATGCCAAGTATGCTTTCCCAATAAGCGAGTACGCCTCACCGTCTTCAGGATTCATCTCAAGAGCCAACTTGCTGATATTAATGGCTTGTTTAGGATGTCCGGCTTGCAGAGCACAATACATAATGTCATGATAATCAGAAGGTGCTGGTGTTTCAAGCTGCTCAACGAGCAAAACACGTTCTTCTAATGCTGTCTGCCAATCACCGTTTTCTTCCAGGCATTTCACCAATATCCGTTGAATGGAAGGATCATAGTTGTCGGGACCGGGTTTATTCGAGGAAACCATATCTACTGCAAATGCCAGATATGCGTTTTCGAGAGCATCCTGCTGTTTACTGTATTGGAGTTGAGTGCCTGCTAAAAAAGACAGCAGGTGTGTATCATTCGCATATTTTCTTACTCCAGTTTGAGCAACTTTTACAGCTTCTTCGATTTGTTCCGTCTGAGCCAGGATTTCAGCAAGCGATAAAAACTCGTTCTGATCCAGAGAGCATTCATCACTCAATAGTTCAAATGCCCGTTGCGCCGCCTGATGGGTTGCCGCAGGATCATCCATTTTCTGCGCCACTCTTGCAGCAGTTAATGGCAGAATGGAGTGAAGCGGCAGCAATGTATCGACCTGTCTGGCTTCCAAATAAGCCTTGGCATCATCTATACGACCCGATTCGACCAGGGCGTTTGCCAGACCGGCTGCATACTGGGGCATATTTGATGCTAATTGGGTCGCCTGCTTCCAATTATCGAGCACATTATCTGAGCGACCATTATCTGATGATCTTGAAGAAACAGCTTTGGCAAGATTGGCTTCTAGACGAGCTTGCAAACGGTTGGTGATATCGATCGATTCGGATAATACCGGGATCGCCTTATTGGAACGATCTGCATGTTCATAGATTCTGGCTATGCGAAAAAGGCGTGTCAAACGCTCCGCTTGCTCATCCAGGAACAAATCACTCGCATATTGTTCATCTGGATTGATATTAGCCACATCTATATCGAGCAAATCCTCAATGTTTAATTCTTCCAGTATGTCCTCAGAAAGCTTAGAAGCAAGCCACGGTCTTTCAATAGACAATCTAGACAACACAGCCATTTGAACTGAGAGACTATGTTTTATAAGTAGAAATCTAAGAACTTCTACCTGCAGTTCTGCAGGTAACGGATTGGAAAGAAAGGCGTGGAGAGCAAGATCTGGTTGTGGCGGATTGCCATTTTGTTCTAAAAGAGCTCTTAGAAGTTCGCTTGGTTCAGGGATCATTCCATATAGACAAGCCAATACTGTTCGAGAAGATACCACCAGATCTCTCAATTCTTCTACCAATCCATCCCACGATCCTGTTAATCGCAAACGTTCTCTTAGAGATAGTGCTAATAAACCAGCTTTCTGCAAGGTGATCGTGATATCTGGACTGTTTAACCAATCTTCATATGTATGCGCAACCAAACTCCTCAACCGCTTTGGCAGCGGCTCTAATGGAAGCGCTATCAGGTCTGCCAACGTCGCAGGGTTTTCCAATGCCAACAAACTTAAAGAAGCTGGAGACCAATCCTCAGGCTCTGCTGAAAGGGTTTCAAGAGCTAGTCTCCCAAAGTCAGATTTCATCAAGCTGTTGAATACTACAGGATCCTGACGCAATGAGACGATGATCCAATGCCAGGATCTCTGTGATAACAGCTTTCTGGATTCTGTTAAAAAGAAAGCTTGTTTCATATACCTGCCTTAAGGATCTGGAGGACAAGCCAACAGGCAGCGCCCATCAGGAGAATTCCCAAGATTGTTAAAAAGATACCCACACCTGTTGTCGTGCGAACCATTTCATTCGTGGCTTCTAGTAGAGCGGAAGCATTCCCGACTAAACCAGCCACATCTTCGGCAATCCCCTTTTGTGCTAAGCGTGTTGTTTGTGTTGCCAATGTTTTTATATCTTTGTTATTGGTTCGAAAAGCTAATACTAGAATCCCCCCGATGAAAGTGACCACGCCTAGCAAAAACAACGCAATCACGATAATCAAAATGAGGGTGAGAGGAGTTAATGTCGACACCACAGCCTCCTGAAATAAAAAAATCCCACTTACCTTCTTTGTACTCTCAACAATTAATAAAGAGTAAATAAGTTATTAATTGTAGACTTCAACTGTTAATACAATTGTCTTATTAATAAAACGTTGCCCGAATCCATTATTCGAGACGTTAGCGGGATGTGGAAATCTTCAGAATTTTGCCCTTTTCATTCACAACAACCCGGACAAGCCGAGGCATAGTTTTATTTCCAGAAATCATCACTGTTCCAGAATAGACAAAAAGGTATGTAGGCAATGAACGTGCATTCTTCGCACTGGAATTTTGTGACCGGATTTTTGGCGCTTTTCCATTTAATTCCGGAAAACGACGATAAACTTTGTTATTAATTGATGTAACTATTTCCTTATCCATCGAGTTTAATTTGGTTGTATTTTTTTCCACGCTATTCTTTTACAATCCTTATCCATCTACGAATCCGACATTCCCTGACCGTCGTCGAAGGAATGCAGGGATATCAAGGTTTGTCGACGATGACGAAAATGGAGTATGCTGCCATGTTGGCGAGGGTTCTTGTTGTGGCGCAGCTTCCTCAGGTTCAGACACTGGTTCCGAAACAGCATATTTCGAAAATGTTTCCTCTAATGATGGAGCTCCCAAACCCGTAATCACTAAAATAACTTGGACGCGATTCTTCATTTCTGTATTGTTAATCACACCCATCACAATTTCGGTTTGTTGACCAGTTTGTGACTGCAGTCTGGTTAGCGCATCTTGAACTTCAAAGAGCGTTAAGTCATCCCCTCCTGTGAAATTGACAATTATGCCAGCAGCGTTTTCAAGGGAAATGCTCTCTAATAATGGATGATGCAGTGCTTGCTCAATAGCCTGATAGGCTTTTTCTTCCCCATGCCCATGACCAATAGCCATCAACGCACCGCCTCCTGATTGGATTAGACGGCGAACGTGAGCAAAATCGACGTTTATCAACCCCGGTTCGGTGATCAATTCCGAAATCCCCTGCACCGATTGACGAAGAACATCATCAGCAAGCTGAAAAGCGACTTCGATAGGCAGGTCTCGCGGAGCGACATATAACAAGCGGTCATTTGGGATTGTGATTAAAGTATGAGTGTGCTGGCGTAATTTCGACAAACCTTCATTTGAATTATCCTGACGGCGTCCAATTTCAAAGGTAAATGGAGTTGTTACGATTGCGATTGTCACCGCTCCAATAGCTCTAGCAATTTCAGCCGCAACGGGAATTGACCCAGTGCCTGTGCCTCCCCCCATTCCAGCAGTTAAAAAGACCATGTCCGCGCCAGATAAAGCGCTCTCTATTTCACTTCGACTCTCTTCAGCGGCAGCCAGTCCAACTTCAGGATCACCCCCCGCCCCTAAACCTCTGGTAGTCTCCGGACCAAGTTGAATTTTAATGTCTGCTGGATTATCGTTCAATGCCTGGTGGTCGGTATTGGCTGCAATGAATTGAATACCGCTCATCCCTAGAGTAATCATCCGCTCTACGGCATTGCAGCCACCGCCTCCCAATCCAATAACCTTTAACACAGGTTGTATGATCGTAGAAACTGTAGATTGTTTGGCATCTATAACCTGAGATTGATTCAATTGATTCATTGGATCCCCTTCCACATTGAAATTCGTATAAGTATTCATGATGTCATATTCCATCTTTATGATGCACAAAGTGTGCCACTGGTACTCAACCGATCCACGGTACAACCTGCTTCCCGCAGCATCTGAAGCGCCTCTTCAGAAATCACCTCTTCGCTACCAACGACAGTGACGCGCGAAGCGAGACAAGCCTCAGAGAGGGAGAAACCTACAGTTGGATGAAATTCTTGTATCAAAGGTTGGATGAGTTCCAAATCCCATTCTGCAGCACCCCAAGAGTAAAGCGGTAGTAAGAGGTAATGCTCAATGAGGCTTGATCCTTCGCCCCCTACATCAACTGACATCATCAATTTCGTTCGCAGTTCTTCAACTGACTTGGTTTCTTTTAAACCGCATGCTTCTTCTCTATCTCGAAAATTTGCCAACCACTTATAAAGCCTTTCAATAATAAGAAGTTTCTCGCCGTCTGGTTGAAACCAGGCATGAGAAACAAATTCACTCGTTTTAGCCGCTGAAAGGAGCCAGAAATTGCAGGCGAGAACCTCATCAGGTATGGGATCTATAGATGCATCTACATTCGAGTCGTTCGCAATAAGGCGAGCAATCTCTAAATTTTTATCAGCATGTGCAACTTCGTCTACCTGCGGCAAGGTTAAATCCTGATAGTCACCCGGTCTACTTCCAGCACGTAGGAGCAGTATAGGCAACGAACTGCCAATCTCCTCCTTGGAAATGGTTTCATACCAATCAAAAATGCGAAAACCGAGCTGGTCTTGGACACCAGGCGGCGTGTCATATGGTTTGGCGCCAGGCCATCGAGCAGGACCTCCAGAACCCCAGTTCACCGGTCTATTCACTGCAAATGCATAGACCCCTAATACTAAACGTTCCAACAAGGTCTCAAAACCGCGGCGTTTAATACTGCGTAAGGCGGTTCGTAAAAAAGCAGTGTCCCAAAAATCACCACCGGGTTCTAAAGGCGGAAATACAGGAAGGAGACCCTCATTGAGGGCTAAATTTGCCTGCGGTAGGAAAATATCCAAGAAACGTTCTACCAGTTTTAATTGAGCCCATGAGTTTGTAGTCCATGATGAGCGGTTATTTGGACGATCACCCAAAACAACGTAGCGCACACCCCAACGGGCATAGCTCCTCAGCAGCAAGTGCAGCGATTCATCATTCGCGCGCCCATTTATGGGCATCATAAAATGTAGGATGGGTTCAATTTCAGCGTCAATCAGGGCATTAATGAAGTATTCCGGGATCGCACGCTCTGTAGGAGCGAGGAGAGTTATCCAGGATGCAGCAAGTTTTTGAAGCTCCGGTAACCACAACTGTAGGTCATGTTCACTATAGTGAACCGTATCGGGAAAGTAATGGAAACCTAATCGGGAGATTTTTAATTGTCGTGGCGAAATATTCATTCGTGAATCACTATTCATTTGGATAACATTTAATGAGTATATTTTTTATTGCAAGTTCAATGCCACAGGATTCCACATACAAGCAGCGAGAGAAATAAATACTGGAATCTTCATTAATTGATATTGTCGCAATATGCATACAGAAAATTGCTATAAGTAATACAAAATTTTAATGTTAATCTGGTAAAATCTATTGCTGAGAAGTGTCTGTTAATATTGGGATTCTAGATAAGTGAAGTGGGAAAGTGAAGGTTTTTAGATAGGAGTTTGAATCATTATGACATCAGAATTTATCATTGATGTGTCAGAAGCAGACTTTGAATATCACGTAATTACCTATTCACAGAATATTCCTGTGGTTGTTGATTTCTGGGCTGAATGGTGTGGTCCATGCCGGGTGATAGGACCAATCTTAGGACGATTGGCAGAAGAAGCTCAAGGTGGATTTCGCCTCGCGAAAGTTAACGTTGACGAAAACCCAAACCTAGCCCTTAGATACAACGTTCGCAGCATTCCTATAGTTAAGGCTTTTAAGGAAGGCAAAATGATCGCGGAATTTGTCGGAGTACAGCCAGAATCGAAAATCCGTGAGTTCTTGCATGAAATTACCCCGGATCAAAGCGATCTGAACCTGGAAAAGGGTCAGAGCCTATTGGAAATGCAGCAGCCTATTGAAGCTGAAAGCTCTTTCCGCCATGCTCTCGATATCTCACCTACGAATTCTGCAGCGTTATTAGGATTAGCTAGATGCCTTCTACTTCAAGGACGTGGATCTGAAGCATTAGATCTGTTGAACAACTTTCCAACCAGTAAGGAATTTGGGTCTGCAGAAAAACTTCATCCTTTAGCAAAGAAATTGTCGCAGCTTGATACCGAAAGAGCAAGGATCGAAGCAACCGGCGCCCCGATCGACGCTGCGTTTCTAAATTCACTGCGGCTCATTAAGAGAGGCAATATTGAGGCTGCTATGGACGGATTGCTGGATATCCTGCGTGAAGACAAGCACTACAATGATGGTGAAGCGCGCCGGATCATGGTCGCCTTACTCGAAATGCTCGGGGATAACAATCCAATCACACGCCAATACCGGGGCGAATTAGCATCAGTATTATTTTAATTTCTGTATCAATATGTAAGCAACAAGAGTTTGAAAAAAGATGACGCCTCCGGAGTATGTACTCTAAAGGCGCCATATTTATTTTCAAAGCCCTAGAGGGCTTCAGAAAAACCCCACCATGCCGTGTGCAGCTAAGTTTTGAACCTGCCTTCGCAGGTTGGGTCCCGCCTCCAGAGTTCAGCCTTGGCCGTAGCCTATCGCTTCCTTCCAAGAAGATTGGAACCCCGTATAAGAGTGTTGGCTCAAAACCGAGGTGCGGCATCACGCGCACAGCAGGGCAATTTATTTATACCATAAAACGATTCTAATGGGTAGGTGATTTGCCTCCAACATGACTTAATTGAACAACAATATTCTCAGACCTTCTGTCACTTCATATTAAAATCCTACCTATGGATACATCCTCTTAATCGTGCGCGGGAACGGTATCGTTTCACGGATATGATTGATTCCGCAAATCCAGGACACAGTTCGCTCCACTCCTAATCCAAAACCACTGTGAGGTACACTCCCAAAACGCCGCAGTTCAAGATACCACTTAAATGCATCCTCGGGTAAATTGTGTTCATGCAGCCGCTGTAGTAATAATTCTGGATCCGAAATTCGCTCGCTGCCGCCAATAATCTCCCCATACCCCTCGGGTGCTAGTAAATCGACGCTTTTGGAAACCTCAGGTCGTCCCTGCCATGGTTCCATATAAAACGCTTTCACCTGCGTGGGAAACCCATACACAAACACAGGTTTATTAAACTCTTCGGTCAATGCAGTTTCGTGGGGGGAGCCAAAATCCATTCCCCATTCAAAATTTAATAGCTCCTTTTGTTCTGGATCCTCTGTCCTGTCGCGAATCTTCCCAATCATCTCGACAGCTTCGTCGTATGAAATTCTTGGGAACGGCGGTTCAATAGTATCGAGCTGCGAAGTATCCCTACCCAATGATGCTAACTCCGGTGCGCGTTCATTTAAAACCCGCTTGACGATATAGGTGATAGATTGTTCCCCAACTTCCATCAATTCATCCAGGTCACAGAATGCCATCTCAGGCTCGAACATCCAAAATTCGGTTAAATGGCGCCGAGTTTTGGATTTCTCTGCCCGGAAAGTAGGTCCAAAAGCATAAACCTTACTGAAAGCGAATATATTCGCTTCGTTATAAAGCTGCCCACTTTGGGCTAAAAATGCAACACCTTCGTCAAAATATGGGGTTTCAAAAAGGGTCGTTGTGCCTTCGCAAGCTGCCGGGGTCAAGATTGGTGTATCAAGATTAATAAACCCATTCTGGTCAAACCACTCACGGATTGCACTTATGACCATTGCGCGAATTCGGAGGATTGCCCACTGGCTGGGCATCCTTATCCAGAAATGCCGGTTATCCATCGCGAAATCGACACCATGCTCTTTAAGAGCCATTGGATAGTCATCTGCTGCCGCCTGTATGATCTGAAATTGAGTAATGCCAAGTTCATAGCCGCCTGGGATACCAGGAGCGCGCTTATCAGCCCGGATAACTCCAGTCACGATGATCGATGATTCCTGGGGAATGTGCACGAGTTGATTAAATAGTTCGGCGTCAACATCGTTTTTAAATGCCACGCACTGCACAAATCCATAACCATCGCGAAGGAGCAAAAAAACTAACTTGCCTTTGTGCGTTCGGTTGTAAACCCAACCTCTGATGCTTACTTCCTGGTTTTCATATTCAGCAACCTGTTCAACTCTGATAGCTGGGTGCATCAATATTCCTCCAGATTTATAAATCAAGCTTGATATGCAGATCTATCAACTGGTATGGATCAACCGGCGAAGGTGCGTCTGCCATCACATCGCGCGCATGCTGGTTCTTTGGAAATGCGATCACTTCACGAATATTGGGCTCATCCGCCAGGATCATGCAAAGACGATCAATGCCAGGGGCTATTCCACCATGTGGAGGGGTCCCATATTCAAACGCTTCCAGCATATGACCAAATCGATGGTGCGCTGTCTCCTGGTCCAAACCGATCAATTCGAAAACCTTCTCCTGCAGTTGACGATCATATATACGGATCGAACCTCCGCCGACTTCATGACCATTAAGAACCATATCGTACTGTTGACCGCGTGCTTTACCAGGATCGATCTCGACCAGCGGGATATCCTCGGGCATAGGAGCGGTAAATAAATGGTGACTGGGATCCCATCTTTGTTCTTCCGAATTCCAGATAACGAATGGAAAATCTATCACCCAGCAAAATGCCAGCACGTCCGGATCAATTAATCCCAACCTATCTGCCAGGGATACCCTCAAAAAACCCAATGCTTCATTCACGACGGCTGGCTGATCAGCAACAAATAATAATAAATCTCCAGGGTTTGCTTCCAGACGTGCCATGATGATTTCAACATTTTCCGGTGAGATATATTTAGCAAAAGAGGAGCGCTGCTCACCTTCGGAGGTTATTGCCAAATAGGCAAGACCCTTTGCTCCATGTCCTATTACAAATTCGTTCAATTCATCAATCTGTTTTCGGCTATAGTCCCCTAAACCTTGAGCATTGATACAGCGTACATATCCTCCTGCAGTTACGACGGTTTCAAAAATTTTGAGCCCGATACCAGGCACGATATCCGTTATATCTTTTAGCTCCATGCCAAAACGAAGATCCGGGTTATCTTTGCCAAATCGTTCCAGCGCTTCTTGATAGGTCAATCTAGGCCAGGGACTCGCTAATAATCGCTTATGCGGAACGACCTCTGCGACCAGTTCTGTAAATAAATCCTCCGTGAGTTTCATAATATCTTCACGCTCGACAAAGGACATTTCAAGGTCTAATTGTGTGAATTCTGGCTGTCGATCTCCACGCTGGTCCTCGTCACGGAAACAGCGTGCAATCTGAAAATAACGATCGGTTCCCGCCACCATAAGAAGCTGCTTCAACTGTTGAGGAGACTGCGGTAAGGCGTAGAAATCACCTGGATGCTGGCGCGAGGGGACTAAATAGTCACGCGCTCCCTCCGGAGTCGATTTAAATAAAATCGGGGTCTCAATTTCGAGGAAATCGCGCTCACTCAAATAATCGCGTATAAATTTGACAACCTTATGCCTTAATTCCAGATTATTCCTCATTCGCGCTCGCCGTAAATCGAGGTAGCGATAGCGGAGACGGGTTTGTTCATCCGCCTCATCCTGTCCGTTGATAGAAAACGGTGTTGGTTTGGCCGGATTGAGTATTTTTACCTCTAATACTTCTACCTCAATTTCACCTGTCGATAAATTTGGGTTTTCCTTACCTTCCAGCCTTGGACGCACAATTCCCTCTACCTGGATAACCCATTCTAAACGTACAGGATCCAATATTTGGTGTGCCTGGGGAGAACCAACAGGGTTTGTCACGATTTGGACAATCCCATAACGATCCCGCAGGTCTATGAATGTCAAACCACCATGGTCGCGACGGCGATGGACCCAACCAGCCAACATCACCCTTTGTCCAATATGAGTACTGCGTAATTCACCACAGTATTGAGTTCTATACATATAATATCTCCAAAAACAATCACCCTCGGCTCGAGGCGCTTGACGATAGGTTAGGCTCCCTTCAATCCCGAGGTAATGTGATACTCACTAGGACGCTCTCTCGGCTCAAATCCTGCCAGAACGACAATTGCTGTGGTAGTCGTTTCCCCAATATTTCGCCAGCGATGCCGTAGTTCAGCCGCAAATATCAAACTATCCCCTTCATCTAATATGTACTTATGGTTTTCAATCTCGTATTCAATCTGACCGCTTATGCAAAAAACGAATTCGTGACCGCTGTGAATCATTCCAAAGGGACCACTGCTCGCCTCACCTTCTAGCGTCAGCAGAATGGGTTCAATATGACCTGTGAACGTCTCCCCTCCTAAGCCTTCCCAAACACCATTTGGAAATTTAACCTTTGTTCGCCCCGATAACTTACAAAATACAATATCTTTTTGAGCAGGTTCTTCCCGAAAGAATGCTGTTATCGGGACGTGCAACCCACCAGAGATCTTGTATAGTGTACTTACTGACGGCGAGCTGAGACCACGTTCTATCATACTGAGAGCATTCGTGGATAGACCGCTATCACGAGCTAAAGCCCGCATAGATTTACCTCTTTCCTGCCTCAATTGTCGCAAACGAGTACCCACATCAACGATAGTAATATCATTTTCGAACGATTCCATGTTCAACCACCTTTTTTTAATTTGAAGTTTATATAATTTATTGCTACATTATACCCGTGATAATCGGATTTATTAAATAGAATTCTACTGGTCTCACTAACCCTTGAGAAGGTTTTTCGGAAGTGCTTGTTCGTCAATGCTTGTATACAAATCGCCTAACTCTCATAGATTCCAGGGAAAAACTGCTCGTTAACAACCTCCGCAAGGTTGAAGAGAAGAATCTATAACAAAATAACTCATTAGAATATCGCGAAATAATGACTGCACTCAGTTGTCCTTTATTTATGACGGGCTGGCAAATCTATCACTTACATTCCGATATTATTGCTCCGATTTATGACCTTTTCCACAACCGTTATGTGACAATAATCAATAGTGATTATTGTCTGTAAATGTTATTATTTTCACAATCATACGTATGTATGTATGTACATATATCTAATATTGCATGGTTGATAGGTTCGATATAATGATCTCACCAAAGCTTTCCCAAGAAGTAACCAGGTTACATGCCGAGATTTGCTCTGGATTAGCTGATCCACGGCGAATCTTGATCATATACGCCCTATCAGAACAATCTCGCAATGTAAGCCAGATCGCAAATGAGATCGATATCAGCCAACCAGCGGCTTCTCGTCATCTGACAATTTTACGTGAGCGCGGTATTGTCTCTGCAAACCGCGCTGGAAAATCGGTCGTTTATATGCTTCAAGACCAACGAATTATCCAGGCTCTAGATCTGCTTAGAGCAGTATTAGCAGACAAGTTGAAAAGCCAGGCCGATCTTGCGAATTCCGCAAGTGAGTCATTTTCTAACTAACCTAACCAATTTAGAAGGAGAGATACTAGTGAAAACATTATTAATCCTAGGAGCCGGGACTGGTGGCACGATGGTTGCCACTAAAATGGCTCACTTGCTGGACCTCCAGGAATGGCGAATAATCATCGTCGACCGGGATGAATCGCATTATTACCAACCGGGCTTTCTATTTATCCCGTTTGGTATATATTCTCCCAGCGACGTAGTCAAACCAAAACGCAATTTCCTCCCACCGCAGGTAGAAGTATTTTTTTCTGATATCGAGATCATCGAACCAGATCAAAACCGGGTTCAATTAAGGTACGAAAAGAAAGTCATTAATTACGACTACCTGGTCATCGCGACAGGAAGCCATATCCATCCCGAAGAGACTCCAGGACTCATGGACGGTGCATGGCGAAAGAACATTTTCGATTTCTATACGGTGGAAGGTGCAATTGCTCTCAGCCGCTTCTTGAAGTTCTGGAAAGGCGGAAGAATGGTACTCAACATCACAGAGATGCCGATCAAATGCCCGGTTGCTCCCCTGGAATTCATCTTTCTCGCTGACTGGTTCTTCCACGAAAGAAGCATGCGCGATGATGTCGAAATCGTATTTACCACTCCGTTAGCTGGTGCATTTACGAAGCCACGGGCATCAGGGATTTTAGGAAATTTGCTCGAAGAAAAGGGTATCCTCCTGGAATCTGATTTCAACATTATGGAAGTTGACACGACAAACCAGGCGATTCGCTCATATGACGAACGCGAGATTGACTATGACCTCTTAGTAACGATCCCGACAAATATGGGCGCTGAGGTTATTGATCGATCCGACATGGGGGATGAACTCAACTTTATCCCCACTGACAAGCATACCTTGCAATCTCCTAAATGGGAAAACGTCTGGATTATTGGAGACGCCGGCAACACCCCTACTTCCAAAGCCGGTTCTGTTGCTCACTTCATGCTGGACGTTCTGGTTGATAATATGCTGCGACACATGGAAGGGTTGGAACCCCTCCCTAAATTCGATGGTCATGCAAACTGCTTCATCGTATCGGGATTTGAGAAAGGCATCTTGATCGACTTCAACTACGATGTAGAACCACTTCCCGGAAAATATCCGCTCCCAGGGTTTGGTCCTTTCTCCTTGTTGAAGGAATCAGCCGTTAACCACTGGGGGAAAATGATGTTCCGCTGGATTTACTGGAATATGATGCTCAAAGGCGAGGATATGCCTTTTGAATCGCAGATGAGCATGGCAGGCAAATGGGCATAGGAACTGGACATGGACGATGAACTAGCTCTTCTACATCAAAAAATTGATCTTCTGACCAGTCATGTTGAGATGCAAAACCAACGCCTGGAAGAACTTGAGGTAAATGGTAATGGTTCTCATGCAGTAATAGCTAAACTTGATTACCTTACCCAACAGTTTGAAATCCTATGCCAACATCAGGACGAGATGGATGAACTCAAACGCGATTTGATCCCCATCGCAAATCATATGGTGAAACTGTCTATTGATGAATTGGCAGAAATTGGCACAGAGTTTCAATCCGAAGATCTACTCTTTCTTGTAAAGCGTCTTTTGCGCGATACACATATGCTCGTGGGACTTCTGGATCGTTTGGAATCAACAGTTGATTTATTCGATGAGACGAAACGTATCACAGATCAGGTATTCAACCAGGCTGTAATCAGCTTAGATTCTATGGAACGTGAAGGATACTTCGCATTTGCCCGCCAGGGATGGCGAATTGTTGAGCGTATTGTGACAGAATTCAGCGAAGATGATGTTCAAGCTCTCGGTGATAACGTGATTGCGATATTAACCACAGTTCGCAGTCTAACTCAACCGGAGATCATGTCTCTCACAAAAAACGCACTTGAGGCATTTCAGGATCAAGACATCAGCGATGAGGATGTCTCAATGTGGGCATTGATGAAAGATCTCTCGGACCCGAAAGTTCGAAAGGGAATGGCCAGATTGATCAACATGGTGAAAGTCCTTGCCGACCAACCCAGTGTGTCAGAGAACTGAATTCAAAAAAATAAATAAGGATTTGTACAAACAACAAATTAATTAGGAGAAAAACATGTCTACTCAAACAGAAATAATTCTAGAAACAGTTGAATTCGACGATGATGGTTTTATGGTGGATCCCAATGCGTGGACTCCCGAGATTGCAGAAGCGATCGCTGACGACCAGGGAATCCAATTAACAGACCGTCATTGGGTTGTAATTAATTTTGCCCGTAAAGAATTCGAAGAAAATGATGAACCACCAACACTTCGCAGGATCACTAAAAGAACTGATGTAAACACTAAAGAAATTTACCAACTGTTCCCAGGTGGTCCAGCAAAAAACGCGTCAAGAATTGCCGGTTTGGGTAAACCGACTGGCTGCATATGATCATAATCATTCAATAAAGGAGAAAAGAACAATGACAGACAACGATCAAAACGACACTCGTAAATTGAGCATCATCTCTTCAAAAGGCTCATTAGATATGGCTTATCCGGGACTCATTCTAGGCAACGCAGCCCGCATGAGCGGAATTGAAGCTCACATGTTCTTCACGTTTTGGGGATTAGATATAATCACAAAGAGCAAGCTGAACAGCCTCAATGTGGCGACTGTGGGCAATCCAAGTATGCATCCCTGGTTTCATATACCCACATTTTTAGGTGCAATACCGGGTATGTCAGCGGCTGCCACCTGGATGATGCGTCGTGAAATCGACAAGCTTGACTTCCCGCCGATTGGTGAATTTGTAGAAATGATCATTGATGCTGGCGCCCATGTTTACGGCTGCAAAATGTCAATGGATATGATGAAGTTAACCCAGGATGATCTTGTGGATGGGGCTGTGGTATTAGGCGCTATGGAATTCCTGGAGCTGTCTGAAGGCGGTCAGGTTATATTCGTCTAAGCGTCAACTATCCAATCCCAAAAAACTGGCGGTATAGAACCCGCCAGTTTTGCTATATCATGAGCAATGCACCACAGACTACCTCGGAATGGACAGATAACAGGCGAGAGAGGGGCAGAATATTTAAATAGTTTTCTTCTTTAACATAAAGGGCCACAAGCGCCACAATATATTTAAGAAAACTGCCCATATGCTAACAACCAGCAGGATGAATAAATAGTCATAGGAACTATTAAGTCTCGTTACATCAAGAAGGCGTTCAGCGAGTGGAATAGAAGTCAGTATCCAAAAAGCAATTAACAAGAAAAAAACTAGCAAAGTGGGCTTCCAGTCAGCGCTGTATTTCGATCCCCCTGCAAGAAGAGGTATAGGCGGTCGTACGAAGACCACCAGCAGCAAACCGGTAACAACTAAAGTATGCGTGACTGCAAGCTGCGCGTAAGCAATATCAGCGTACATTTCTAAGAAATAGCCATAGACAACCACCCCCGCGGCACTTGTCGTAACGGCTGCCGGCAGGACGAAGTGAGCCAGCATCCTGCCAAAATTATCGCTGTGTTTTATTCCTGGCGAAGCCCAAAGAGTGAGTGCAAGTGAGGGTATTGTCAACGTCAGTACAGCAATCACTGAACCCTGGGTCGATTTGTATGGGAAGCCGCTGGAGAAAAGAACGATTGAAACGATCAGCAATGCCAAATAAAAGACTTGCGTTAAATAAAGCTTCAGGATATCCAACAATCCAGTCAGTATACGCTGTCCTTTTTCCAGTACTTTATGTAATACAGCAGGTGAATCCTCAAGCAGAACAATGTCAGATTCATTGAGCGCGGCCTGGCTGCTGTTCTGCTTTACAATTGCCAGATTCGCCTGCCGTAAAGCGGGAACATCACTGACCCCTTCACCAAGCACAGCTGTGTACTTGCCATTTTCACGCAGGGTCCCCACAATCCGACTGGCTTGTTCGGGCGAGATTTGATTAAAGATAGTGTTTTTCTCAGCAGCAAGGGCGAACGTTGCGGGTTCTAGATCTCCTAACTCGGTCCCGGAAATAATCCCCACAGATTCTTCACCCAGTTCCAACAATCCTGCTTGCAGGAGTAAAGCAACGGATTTTTCGGTTGCAGCGGTCGAAAAGATTTTTACATCCACCCCGGTAGTAACGAAATTATGGATCGTCTTCACCACCTCCAGATTTACCTGCTCACTAAATAAGACCCGGCAAAGGGGAATAAGATTCGAATCCAATTGGGGGACGAAATCATCGTCATAGAGGGGGAACAGTTCTGGTTGATAAGCAAATAAGAAGGAAGTTCGCTGGAAGCTTTCTCCTTCAGTCCGGTTAGATTCTTCATCCTGGTTATTCTTTTCTTTTGTAAAAACCCGCCCCACTCGTCCCCATGTACGTTTAAATAAACTGGGCTTGGAAGCGCTGTCTTCTAATACACTGGTCTCATCATGCTGTTTTGGGTCCTTTTCTGATGGTTCAGAAACAATTGACCCTTCATTTTCTGGCTCAACATCCTTTTCGGGGGTTGATTTTGCTGATCGTTTGAATACCCCCGCAACCCGACCAGTTAGTTTGCCCAAAACAGACTGATTCGGGTCGCTCTGCTTGGATTCTCCTTCTTTCAACAATTTTCCTGTGGATAGATACGGCTCCAAGATTTCAGGAACCCCCAACACGTAGACGCCGCGCAGGTCATCATCATTAAAGGCTAATGCGCTCCAGCCATAGACAGATAAGAAGGGCGCTTCCTCGTCAACAATGCGATCGGTGCCTTCAAAAACATTCGCTATAGCCGAGATCGCCAGGTTTTGGGTCGAAGTATTGCGAGCAAAGTCGCCCAGAATCTGGCGGATGCGCGTTTCAGCCAGCGTGTCTTTCTCATCTTGCATTTTTACCGGTTCCATCTCCACGGAAGTCGCACCCGCTTTGGCAATACACATTTCGTTAACCTGTGCCAGCGACTCAACAGACCGCGCTCGGGGAACTAAAGCGCCGATTCTGGCGATATCTGCCGTTCCTGCAGTGTACGTCAAGAAGATCATGAAGAATAAGCCTGCAGGCGCGATACTGAAGATCACAGAAACTGCGCTCATAAAAGCATCTTCAGGTATACCCAAATCCCAGTGGAAATAAATAGTCAATAATATCAACGTAAAAATTCCGACTACAAGCAGTAAAACTTTCAGAATTCGATTGATTATCTTTTCCAGGGGTGTCAAACCCTCTTTTGTGTGTGGAATTTCTTTAAGGAGTGAGATGATTAATCGATCCGCGCCTACCTGCCCCACTTCACAGACAGCGTGACCCGAAATGCATAATTCACCCGCAAAAACCCAATCACCTGAATGCTTTACCTCGCGAGTTTTTCCCCCTTTTAGAAAAGATTCGTCGACAACAATTGTTCCATCAGCGACAATCTCTCCATCCACAAAAATCTGGTCTCCAGGACCTAGGACATTGGCATCACCCGGGACGATTTCTCCGGGATCAATACTGCGCACACGACCATCCCGGATCACAGTAGATTTAACCCGCCTTGATTCCAGGATATCCTTCATCCGCCTGCGGGCGATAAGCTCCTGGGCGATGTTCACACTTATATTCAAAATCATCACGCCCAAGCTGATTAACGCATCCAGAGGTTGACCTAAAAGAAGTTGAACAAATGCTATTCCAACCAGACTGAGATTGAATATTGAAAAGGTGTTATCACGCCACATATCTCGCCGGGTGCGGCTTGGATGGAGGCTTATTTGATTGTTTGTACCTTCCTGCCTCCGAGCAGCTGCTTCTTGCTCGGTTAAACCCTTAATTTCTGTGGGCAGCGATGGTTTAAAAAGTTGATCTGCCCCTACTTTCTTCTGTGTCTTCTGCCTCCACCGCCGCAGAAGCAAAATGAGTCCAACGGAGGTAATGACGGTCAGAATTCCAGTGAAGATAAGAAATAACAGGCGGTCGTTCCGATTTTCTCTCATATTCTGGTGCGGTTCCATAATGATAGATTATAAATTATTTAAGTGAGCACCAATAGAATTCCGGCTATTCCCAACAAACTCACGATAATTCGTTCAAAGGTCTTCTTGCTCACTCGATCACCCATCCACCTGCCGGTCAAAACGCCTAAAGGGATCAACGGCAGAATCCAGACGAGTTGAGCTAATTTCTGAAAGTCAAATAGTTGGGCATACCAGTAATAGGGCACTTTGATCCAGTTGAGGATCATGAAGAATAAAGCTGAGGTGGCGATGAAGATAGGCGGGGTAACATCTTGCAGAAGAAGGTATATGCTGACTGGCGGTCCACCAGTATGAGCCAGCGCAGACGAGAACCCCGTGACCGAACCAGCTAAAAGTCCATGCCAACTGCGCCCTTCATATTTCAAGGCAGCGAGGATGCGGTCCTCTAACAGCTTAAAAACCGTAAACGAGAGCACAATTATGCCCAGGAATGTGCGCAGGGCTCCTATAGGAGCGTTTGTGATGAACAAGGTTCCGATTGTGACGCCCACAACTGCACCGGGAATTAGCAGCAAAACCAGCCGTCTGTCCCAACGCTTCCAGTGCAGGGCTACTGCAAAAATGTCGGCAAACATCAGAAGGGGCAGCACCAGACCAATCACTTCGCGAGCGGGCATCACGAGCGCCATCATCGGAACTGCCAACGCTCCCAGCATACCGCCCAATCCGCCTTTAGAAAGACCGATCAGGAACGCCACGACCGCAGCCATTAAGAAGAAGATTGTCTGGTCGGCTGCCATATTTCAGAGATCAAGCGCTTCTGAGAGATTTAGCCTGTTCAAACATCCCCCGGTAGGGATGCCATTATCATCCCATCCCATGATGGTGTAATATTCATCTAGCATCGGAGTGAGTTCAACAACGTGTCCATCAGCGGGTCCACCTTTCAGCGGTTGTTCTAAATTACGGGCTGGGAGGGTATCGTGCTGGCGCACAAAGCCTGCACGCACGTTGAAAACACGCGCAAGGGTAGATATGCGCTCACCAACCAGCTCCAGGTCAGCGACGGTGGGATAATCAAACCCGGTCGCGGCGGTGACAAGCTGCCACAATTCTTTGAGTTTCATCCCATAGCCAGGGAAGCAGCACAGGCAAGCGCTGTCCCAGACCGCCTTGTCAGCCTGGTGATCGCGAAATAGCTGCGCCTTCCCACCGATAGAAAGCGGATCTGCTGAACCGCTGAACAATTCACCCAGCGGTGCCCCCCTCAGATGACAGGCTCCCCGTTCTGATACGGCGTACGCCAGGGCGGTACCCTTGGCTGCATTTGGATGATAGGCGGGCATTTCGAGCCCCTTGACATGCATAGCAAATGCCTGTGCTTCGGGATACTGTTCGGCGATGGCAGCCACACCTTGAGCCAACCAACTCCCGCATCCTTCGACCTTTGCCATTTTTTCAACCAGTGCTAATGCCGCGCCGGAATCACCGAAGCGCGGTTCGATACCATCGAGGTCAGCAGCGCGGAGAATCCCGCGCTCAAAAAGCTCCATCACAAACCCTACAACGCCACCCGCGCTGATCGTATCCAAACCATACTCATCACACAACCAGTTTAAATGGATGACCGTCTGTCGCTCGCCGATGGCACAGTTTGGTCCAAATGCAAAGATGGTCTCGTATTCCGGACCTTCTATGAATTTTCCATCTTCCAGCGGGCGTGTATATTTACCGCACGCGATGGGACAGCCGAAGCAAGCGTAATCTTTCACCCAATGATTCTCGGCGAACGCTGAACCAGACAGTGAAGCGGCGTATTCGAATTGACCACTCTGGAAATTGCGGGTGGGAAGTGCTCCCATTACATTGATGATATCCAGTATATTGGCTGTGCCCTCGCGGCTGAGCAGTGTTGTTTCACTCGACATGCGAACTGCACGGAACGCAAGCTGCAAAGCGCGCTGATACCCCTCCGGATCATAGACACGCACATACCCAGTTCCACGAGCGACGATCGCTTTGAGGTTCTTTGACCCCATTACAGCGCCCACACCACCGCGTGCGAGAGCACGGGTATCGTTGAATATACCTGCTATATTGCGCTGCTTTTCACCTGGCGGTCCGATGACGAGCGACTGCCAGTCGAGTCCGAACTCCTCCCTCAGAGTCTCAGTTGTCTTCGTAACGCTCAAACCCAGCAGATGAGCGGCATCCCGGAGTTCTACCCGCTCGTTATCAATCACTAATAGCACTGGCATGTTCGCCTTACCGGATAATACGAGGGCGTCGTAACCGGCATACTTAAGGGTACTCCCCCAATAACCGCCGCAGTACGAATCGCAGTATGTCCCTGTGGCTGGGCTGCGAGTCGTGCATCCAAAACGACCTGCTGTTGGCGCGCTGGTGCCCGTTAGAGGACCGTTGTGGAAGATAATGCGGTTGTCGGGTGAAAGTGGTTCAACGCCGGGGGATTGTTCGTTCAATAATAGCCAGGCGCCCAATCCTTTACCACCCAAAATTAAAGGCATGGCATCACCTGGAAGCGGGGTTACTTCAAACTTCCCGCTCGTTAAATCCACACGTAGAATCTGATCGCAATATGATCGATCCTGGAGTTTCATCATGTCAACTCCACCCGCTCAGCGATGAAGATCGCACCGGTCGGACAAACACGGGCACACTCCGGCTCGCCAGCGCACAAATCGCATATTATCGGATACCAGTCCAAATACTCTCCAGTAGATGTGTGAATACCGCTGGCGCTGTGAAATATCACGCCGGTGGGACACACATCCACGCAGTCTCCGCATGCGGTGCAATTATCGACCAGCAATTCCACAGCGCCCGTCTGCGTATGCCATCGCAGCGCATCAGTAGGGCAGGTATCAATGCATTTCTTGCATAGCGTGCAGAACATCACTTTATGGATACCGGATTGGGACGCGGGGGTGATAGATAGCCTGGCGAGGTGTGTACCATATAAACCCCTGTCGTGACTGGCTACACATGCGGTAACACACAGATCGCAGCCAGTGCAATTAGCTGGATGGGCTTTCAACCTTATAAAATCCCACTCTTCGGTACGCAACGCAATATCAACTGACAAGCCGTTATGAGCGATGTCACAAAGCTGCTCAATCATCCGCCCCGGGTTGGGTGACTTTGTGACATTTCGTCCCATCAGGCAACCACTCCCGCCGGCTTCCAAACCCTCGTTAAAGAGCTCTAAGGCATCCCTTTCATATTCAGAACGGGCACCTCCCAACACCAACACCGGCACATCCGCCATTTCCACCAATCGCCTGAATGATTTCACATCGCCTGTGTAGGGAATTTTCAATGCATCTGCGCCAAGCTCAACACACATACGGGCGCCAAGGGTCAGGATTTCAACAATATTGGCGCCCGTTACCTGCCCGCCATAAGCGAGCGGTTCCATGATACACGGCAAACCAACCTGACGACACTCGGCTGCGAAGCATGCACAGATATCGATACCAGCAGCTTCGATGCTGTCGTTGTAACCCAAGAAAAGGTAAATGGTTATTGCAGTTGCACCTAACTCCAAAGCCTGAGCGGCGGTGATGACCTTTTGGTGGACGAGCAGGCGTTGGGGAACAGCGTTGGCGACGTTCGAGGTGCCTAAACGGGGCATGTTCATCCAATCGGCTCGCACAATCATCGCCGGTCCATCACGACCTTGAAATTGAGGAGCGAGGCGCACTGCCTGACCTGGGCTGAGCAAAACGCCATCCACTCCGCCCCGAATAACCTGATCAAGGATCGTGCGCAAATTAACCACATTGGTAGTCACGTCGCTCATGTAACCGTGATCAGCGGCCACACACACGGCGCGCCCGTCCCCATGCCGGTTGAACAATCTGTCCATTCTGGACTGTAATCCTGATCCCATCACAGGCTCTCCTGTGGTCCTTCTTTGACGGCAAATGAAGGGTGGATAAGGGAAATGAGGGATTCGATCCTCCCGGCTGCATCTGGATGTGCGAACACTTTTTCGTTAAGCCACAACCCTGCCGCGCCCAGTTGAAGCGCCTCCCCTATTTCATTTTGCACATTTTCTAATGTCCTTGGTTTTACCCAGATAGGCATTCCTGCACTCATTTTTATTATTATTTTAAAGGATTCAACCCCAGGCCAGGGAACTGCAATACCGTCAGCGCCTCCTTCGAGTCCATAAGATGCGCCCAGTTCAACCGCCTTACTTTGAAGGACAACCCTTTCACCGATAGGTTGCACATCAATGATGAGCGGCAGCCCTATCTGACTGCCCTCAATCGCAAGCTGGACCGTCCATTTCAAGCATCCGGCTTCAATTTGTTCTTCATGCCCAAGCAGGAAATAGAGGACAAGCGCGCTGGCGCCGATTTCAAGCGCCTGGGAAGCGCTCATGAGGGTTATATGTTTGACCTTTTCAGGAGGAAGTACAAATTCTGGCCCACGCAGAGCATTTGTCCAATCTGCTCTCACAAGAAGGGCAGCGTCTTGATGCGTTCGTCCTGATAGGACCTGTTCCTGCCCAGGGCTTGTGACAACCCCGTCAACAAGATGTAGAATAGGTTTCACGGCTTGCTTGAAACTCTCGAGCCCCGGCAGCGGTCCAAGCGACAGACATGCGCTGGTATCTACGATCAGGCTGCGCTGATCGGCTGGATTGAAGAACTCTTTTATTCGGTAGGTCTTGCTATCCATAAGGGCTCCTATTTCTACCTCCAACTGGCAAATTGAGTGTTATCTTAAATAAGGTATCGTCTGCGGTCCTTCTGGAAGTATACAAATGCGCGCCTGCGACCCGTAATTAACACGCAGTTTCTCTACGGATTGTTCAATATCCCCGCATGGTAAAAGCAGCGCATCACGGATTTGTTCATCCGTTAAACCATCGCTGTATACTAACACCTGAGCGTGAAGCTGAATTTGAGCTTGAATCTGAACCTGCCATTGATCCTGGGCTCGAAAGCCGGGCTGTGAGACCATATCAAGAACACCTTGAGGTGATCCTCCTTGGAGCAACAATTCAGCGTAACACCCATGATCGGGCAAACCGTCTTCACACGCCGCAGCAATGATAATTGCGCCGCCCTGTCTGACAATTTGGCAGGCAGCGCTCATACCTTTTACTGATTGGTAAAGATTCTGGTCGAGGGGATAACCGCTGTTGGTCGTAATCACGATATCATATGGTTCATCGACCCTGACCATTGCAGTCTCCTTCACGAAGGCACAACCTTGATCGTGGGCTTTCAGCATCTCGCCCGCGAATACACCGCTGATCTCGCGCGAGGCATTGAGCGCCACGTTGACCAGAAAGGTTGGCTTTGTCCGGAGCGCAATATCACGCATTTCTTCCCAGATAGGATTCCCTTCAGTAATACCCCAGGATGCATTGGGATGGGAAATCATCTCGTACCCGTGGTTAGTAAAGACGCACTCCCCTCCAGCCAGCGATGGTACGATCGCTTTAGGACCTCCACTGAATCCAGCAAAGAAATGGGGTTCGATGAAACCGGTCAAGATTCGCACGTCCGCTTCGAGATACGCCCGGTTGATACGTACCGAGTTTCCAGGTGGAGATCCGTCCAGTGAGAGGAGGTTTGCTTCATCGAAGCAGTCATGTTGGATGCAACGGTAATTATCAACGATTTGGTCTCCGAGCATAAGGCGCAATTCGTTTTGTGTTTGAGGACGGTGTGTTCCGAGACCATTTAATAAACAGATGTCGCCCCGGTAAATCCCAGCCGATTCCAGCTCATGCAGGATGACCGGCAATATCCTGTCATTGGGCGTGGCGCGGGTGATGTCTGTGTGCACAATAACGACTGTATCACCGGGTTTAACAAGTTCGACCAGCGGTGCAGTACCGATGGGCGACCTTAATGCTTCTTGGATTGCTCTAAGTTCGTCAGCCAATCCGTTAACGAACTGCGGTTCCAGCACTTCAATTTGTCTTTCAAGTAGAGTGATGGCAAGACCACTTCGTCCGTAGGCTAAATTAATATTCAAAATAATCCTTTAACTAATGCACTTATCTTGAATCTAATCTCCGCTTATAAAAATAATAATTATTTGTCGGGGTAAATAACCTCGCGAGATTCTATAGAGCTAATCAAATCCGAAACAATCCGAAACGATTTAATGTTGTCCTGGCAGGTTGTAATAGGAGACTTTCCCTGAGTCACCGCCTCATAAAACTCGTGCAGCAAATATGACTGTTCTTTACGTACCAACTTGGCAGGCGGAACCTGAGTTACATCTTCGGCAGCATAATGATAATAACCACTGCTATCTTCAATCACGTTTGTGCGGCGTTGAATATATACCTGATCATCCCGTAATAATATTACGCCGTTTTCGCAATCAAACCGCCAATTCCCTATCCATGTTGTTTCCAAACCAGTAGAGCACCACGAACCGGTATAGGTCGCGCGGACATCGTTTTCAAATTCCAGGATTGCACTTGCAGATGCTTCCCCCTTGTGCCAGCTCCACGTTGGGTTCCAGCTCTTAGCAAATAAAGACACAGGTTCGCTCCCCAAGAAAAAGCGCATTAAGTCAAAGTGGTGTATGGACATATCGACCAACAGGGGATATGGCAGCTCTTGATGAAAACCAAGCAAATGAGGTCCTTTATAGAATATCACCTCAATTGAACTAACACATCCCATTTCGCCAGAATCAAGCACCATTTTAACCGTTTGAACTGGGACTTTATAACGGTAATTTTGGGCAACCATGTGCAGCACACCGGTTTCATCAGATTTATCTACAATAGCTCGAGCCGATTCCAAATTATCCCCCAGAGGTTTTTCACATAAAACAGGAATGCCTGATTCCAGCGCAGCAAAGGACATCTCTTTATGAAACCCAGGCGGCGTGACAAGTAGTACCGCATCGGCTTCCACCGTGTCCAGTGCCTCGGGTAGAGATCTAAAGATCAATCTTGGATCTAAATCACAGCGCTCAATTTGTGCGCGGATCACTGTGTCGCTGATCTCCACAAAGCCAGCGAATTCGACCTCCGTCGACCCTAAGACAGCGTCTATCCAGACCTCCCCCATGTTTCCGATCCCAGCTTGAATTACTTTCATTATCAAAGAACACGGTCGACAAACTCGCGTGTGTGAATCTCAACTGGTACAGTCGTCAGTTCCAGAACACCACGTGCGACATGCTCAGACAGGCGACGGAAAGCCTCTTCTCCTTTTTCCTTTGTGGATCGCAGCGGGTTGCCGATCACTCCGCTTTCGATGAATTCATGGTGATCCATCGGGAAAGTAAAGTACTTGTATCCATCGAATTCTACATCCGGCAACCCATCCTTCTTCTCAAAAGTTTTAGGCAAGAATTCGGGTATATGAGCTTTTGTGAAATCAGCCCGATCCATACGGACGTAATTCTCATTCCAGGCAAGATCCTGAGAAGTCTCGAGTTCGCTGGCATGCCATCCCGGTGTCTCATCCCAGGGATTTTCCATCAAACCATCCAGAATTCCTACGTAGTTCTCCATGTAGGGCTTGACAAAGCTGATCAACGCTCCGGTATCATAGCGCAGCTTACGCAGCACAGGGTCAATAACCTTAACGTTAGAACCATGACCGTTGATGAAGATAATACGGTTAAACCCGTGATGGATCAAACTGCGACCTACATCATAGACCAGGTTGAGTAGTGTGCTGCTGCGGACGGTTATCGTACCGCGGCCCATCCCCGGATTATGCATATGCTGCGGCGAATAGCCCATCCAGATTGGAGGAGTGTGCAGCACTGCGATCATCTCAGATACACGGCAGGAAATCTCAATCGCTGTGACCGTATCTGTCAAAATTGGCAAATGTGGTCCATGCTGCTCAAAACTTGCCATCGGCACCAAGATGGTATCTTTAACCTTGAGATATTTTCGTACATCAACAATTGTCAGGTCGCCCAGTTCCCAAGAAAGGAACTTGCTCCGGAACTCATCATCCCCTTCTGTAATATGGGGGATATCCCTATAGTCACGATCATTTCCAGTTAGCATATCTTCACTCCTTAATCATCATTTTAATAAACAAGTCAGCAACCGTTTCTCCAAAATTAGGGTCGTTGACATGAGCGTCGAACAATAACACAGGAATATCTTCCCTAATATTCTCCTTTAAAGTTTCAAGGAAAGCTGCATCAGATTCGGGATTCCAGAAAGGACCGCCGGGAACATTCGGAATCGACAATCCCTGGGTCGGAACGGCTATCATGACAGGTCCATTGGCTGGATTGAGTCGCTCAGCAAAAAGATGGCCCAAAGCGATCATTTCATCCTTTGAAGCGCGCACAAGGGTGTACTCAGGGTTATGATCATAAACTGGTCGATCTTGGAGTTCAGGTGGAATCGCTCCTGCGTGGAACACACAAAAATCGATACACCCCGGCACTACAACTTGAGGGAGTCCCAGCAGTCCAACACTCTTCAAGCGGTCAGGTCCGCCATCGTGAATCCCACCAGTCATCGGGTCATAGGTTTCGTTCGTCGTGAAGTCGATCACGCCTACAAACTGACCAGCTTTCGCTAGCTGTTCCATAGCAGGTCCACCCACACCATTTGAGTGGAAGATCACCGCTTCATATCCGCTCTCAGCTAGTCGATCTTTAAGAACCATAACAGCTCTAGTAGTGTTGCCAAGCATAGTTACAGCAACAAACTTATCATCTGGAGAGGGTTCAGAAAGCTCGTGCCCGTATTCGACCAACCCTTTTATCGCCGCAGCGACATTATCAAAAACCGTAGTTGCGATGGGGTTCAATCCCAGGATGTCCACGATGGAGTGAACGACCATGATATCGCTTGTCCCAACTAGGGGATCAAAGTAGTGTTTACCAGATGCGATGGGTGATACCAATACTTTTGGAACACCCACTGGCAGCTGCATCATCGTCGCAGCGCCCATGACCGCCCCCTCAGCGCCCCCCATACTGACAATAGCATCCAGTTTTCCACTGGAGTAGAGCTCGAGGACAAGCAGCTTGAGAGCTGCCCGCATCCCTTCCACGGCTTTGCCCCGGCTGCCTGCATTTTGCAGTGCCTCGATGGTCGTATCGCCGTATGCGGCAACCTCAGCATGGGTGATATCGGGCATAATGTCAATTGGTTCACCCAGGATGCCGGAGTCAATGACAGTCGTATCTAGTCCAAGCGCAATCAATTGATCACGAAGATAACCGATCTCGGGACCTTTGGTGTCCAATGTTCCTATGACAACTACATTTTTGCCCATTTAACAACCTCCTGGCTTTGATTTTTCAGGTTTCACAAACGGGGGTCAGATAACAGACATGATAAGAAACACTCGTGCTCTTATATCCACTGCTGGTACAAGTCAAAAGAGAAGGTTTAATTTTTGGTATGGAACGGGGAATCCCCCGCCCCAATATGTATTATTAGTCTGCTGTTAGATCAGCGGTAGAAGTGTATCGGCACATGTCTTCACCTGCCAACTGTAAAATTCTTCTGTCAGCATGCTGGAACCGTGCTCCTCAATAAATTTCCTCTGTTCAGGCGAAATATCTACTGGGTTCGTTTCAATCGCATCGGGATACGGGTTGGCCGGGGTGCGGTCAACAGGAGCAACAAATTCCACAGTCAATGCGCCATCATAACCAATGGTCTTCAACGTTCCGACTAATTTCAACCAATCCCAGTGACCTTGACCGCAGGCGAAGCGGTTGGTATCAGCAACGTGAAAATCGACAAGCATGCCTTTCACTGACAGGATAGATTCATATGGATCGACTTCCTCGATATTTAGATGGAACGCATCCAGACAAACACCACATTCTGGACCGGTCGCCTTCGCCAGTGCTATGGCCTGGGCTGTGCGTGAGCAGAAATAGGTTTCAAAACGGTTGATCGGTTCGACCGCCAGCTTGACACCTTCTTTCAACGCGTATTCGTAAATTTGCTTCATGCTGTCAACCGCCCACTCCCACTCTTCCTCAGGGGTGCCATCGGCGGCAATCTTCCCAACAGTTGCCGGTACAATCGTCATTTCATAACCATCCAGTTCTTTGACCATTGTCACGCAGTCTTTGACATACTGGACTGACTCAGCTCGCTGAGCTTCATCCTTCGCTACCAGGTTGCGTTCTTCCAGCATAAGTGTCACAGAGCCCCAGCAGCGGATGCCGTGCTCATTGAGGATTTTGCGAACTTCTTTCGTATCGTAGGTGTAAGGTTCGCCGCTAATCTCGATACTCTCATAACCATATTTTGCTAAGCGAGCCACAGTGACTTCAATCGGCTCAGCCCTCATCCAGTTGTGCATTGATAGATGCATTTAAAACCTCCTTGATATGATCGAATTGAATTTTTTTTCTTTGTCGTTTCAAACTTCATACGGAGCGCTTCCGGATAATCCGGAAGCTCCGTCTGCGACTAAAATTTAATATTTAAACAGAATTCTCTATTCACCCACCAGACTGGTAAAGATCAGCCAGTCTAATTCCTCATAATCGCGGGTTGAGATCAGAATTTCGATTTTCTGACGGTCCAGCGATCGAACGACTTCTACCAAACGGAGGAAGGTTCGTAAGCTGTTGCGCAGGTGCTTCGTGGCAACCTCTGCTGGCTGTGTTCGTAGAGCTTTCACATCAAGACCGATCATTCC
>JAUWPO010000112.1 GCA_030611505.1 Chloroflexota bacterium | reverse complement strand
TGTTCTTCGCCGTGCACATACGACCCAAATACTTCCAGCGTTAGTACTTGGTATTTCTCGCGCAACATTGGCAACATGGGTTTGAGTTGCGCCAAGATTTCACTCAGTGAGGCAGTGTTTTTATTCATACTCATATTATACGCTCGTCCAATGAAATTGCCCAACGGCCTCGAGCTAAGTTGCTTCAACCTCCCGCGGGTTACAAATTTCTGCCACCACAACGTCCTTTTACAGATATGAACAACTTATCCCCATCAATCATGCGTAGCCTGCGGGAGGATTACTCCGCCCAACTACCCGCGGGTTGTTCGCATAAGATATTAATTGGCCTCATACAGGCTGCGAGAAAAAAATATCGGATCGAGTAACCCATAGTTCAACCTCCCGCAGGTTACGAATTATTACCACCACATCATCCTCTTAAAGATATGAATAACCTATTCTCATCTATTTTACGCAACCTGCGGGAGGATTACTCCGCCCAACCACCCGCGGGTTACAAATTTCTGCCACCACACCGTCTTTTTCAAGAAACTAACAACACATTCACATCCTCGCTCTAATGGCCCTGCGTTGGAGGTACACTTCAAGCGCTCTGTGAACGATCTGCGCGTTTTGCAAATGAAACGCAGTAAAGTTGACTCAGGTATAGTTTAAACGCAGAGCGTCACGTCCACCGGTTGCGACGCGGGAGCATCGCAACCAGGACATGGTGTGAGGTATTGGGCGGATAACCTATGGGTTCTTCAAGTCGGCTTTAAGCTTATTGCGGACCTCTCTCTTGACTCATGTGAAAAGTAAATTTTTACGAGAAGCTATCAAATCGCGCACTGCATTGGGATCGTGTACTATTAGTTCTGTAGATTCAACTCGTAAGTGCAACAACGAAATTCGATGAAAAAGGCAAGCCGAGGTAGGGTTGCCAAAAGCTATCGAATAAATCGAAGGAGCACTTATGAATTCCTGTAACCAGTTTGCCTACGAGCAAAGATACCAGATTTCTTTCATGTTGAAAACGGGATTTAGCCAAACAAAGATAGCCCATGTATAACGATCTGTGAGAAAGTCGAGGAGGTATAATTAATCCATGCCAATCCGATTCAAGCTCTTAGTATTGATCTCCCTTATATTTGCTGCTCTCTTGATAAACTTGATCACACTCAGTTATCTTGGCCGTACAACACTCGTTGCGTTCAGCACCATCAATGATGCGAACGATCAATTGGCGACCGCAATCAGCATGCAAGCGCAAATGAGGGGCGCAGAAGCGGCTTTATACCGCTATCTGATGGAAGGGGTAGAAGGTTTCGCGGCGCAATATCAGAGTCAAATTAAGGAATTCGACAACTCTCTCGAAGTAATCCGGTCTTCCCCTCTATATCGGGATAATCCTGCATTAGTAGATGAACTCATGCAGGTGTTCCATGAAGCGAATGTGATCGGTAATCAGCTACTACAATTGCATGATCAACAGGCAGGAGATTTACACGATCTTATTGTTATTCAATCCGAATTGGAAAACATATTGGCTGCTCCGTTTATTCAACCTGACATCGAAGATACCAACTTAGCCGACATAGTCTTTGGGATGAACGAAAGCTTACGCGACCTCACGTTCGTTGTAACGACTTATCTAGCCCTACCAGAGGAGGCTGAAAGGGTACGCTTTACAGAAGCAATGGTCAATTTTCATCGCAACTTATCTGAGTTACAGTCGTTGGCCGCATCCGAAGAAGAGTTAAATCTCCTGGTGAGCGTGGAAGAGCAATTTGGCGAAATCCAAAATTTAGGCTCGCGCCTGATCAACGGGCGTGACCAGCAAGAAGTATATTTCGCCAATTTCGCATTACTTTTACACCATGCAAGCAAAGAAATACTTGTGGGAAAAATCAAACCCCAGGCAACGCAGAATATACTTGATGCTCAAAACAAGCTCAAGGAAGCACTATCGCTGAGTGTGAATATCAGCCTAATCACCACAGGCATCGCCATACTGGCTTCAGCTTCGGTTACTATCCCCCTGTTCAGACAGGTCAGCAGTGGTATTCTGGCGCTCACAGCAGGCTCAGACCGCGTTGCTGCAGGAGATTTTTCTCAACCGGTTCAGGTTAGTGGGCGAGACGAGCTAAGTCGATTAGCACAGGCTTTCAACCTGATGATGAAGGAGTTGGGCAACCGTGAGCAACGGCTTCATGGACGCTTATCGGAATTTGAGGCGCTCCAGCAAATCAACCTGGAGATTACCAGTTCGCTGGAAATCGGCCAGGTGCTAGATACGATTGCTTCCAGCGCAATTAAACTAGCTAACGCCGCTGAAGTGCATATCTTTTTATGCGACAAAGAAGGGATCAATCCATCTTTCATCGCCAATGCCTGGAAGGATATGGATAACCATCCGCCAAAGAGAATGCCCCGTCCCGATGGTCTTGTGGCAACCGTCGCACTCATGCAAAAAATTACAGTGGTCAATCAGGCAGATGAACATCCATTATACAGTTCCCCGGAAATCAAGGATTGGGGCATCAAAGCTGTCGCTGCGTTTCCCATGCAGCTCAGTGGTAAAATCCTGGGCGTATTCTATATTTCTTACGACGATCGGAATAATTTTTCTGAAGACGAATTGCGCATCATTCGGCTATTGGTCGATCAGGCAACCGTCGCCCTGCAAAACGCCCAACTCTATCAGGATTTACTAGAGAAGGAAGCCCACCTGCAAACCCTGGCACAGAAGTTAGTGAACGTACAGGAAGAGGAACGCCGGCTGGTGGGCTTGGATCTGCACGATGGATTGACGCAGTTATTACTCAGTGTGAATATGCACTTGAACACCCTGGCATCTTTGAAACCAGATCTAGATTCTCAGGCCACAGCCGAGTTATCTTTAGGCCGTACTCGCCTGCGGCAAGCCATTCAAGAAGCACAGCAAGTCGTATCTGAGTTGCGCCCGGCGGGAATCGAAGAATTGGGTCTGGTCGATGGCCTACAGCAATATTTACTCAAAACAAGGGAAACCAGGAAATGGGAAATCGAGTACAAAGCCGCGCCAGGTGAGATCAACCTGGCTCCCGCCTACGAAAATGCAATTTTCCGTATTGCTCAGGAGGCTCTAACGAACGCCTATAAACACGGGCAGGCAGCAAAAGTGAAGGTTCATCTCCATACTGTAGATGATAAGCTAATCCTGGAAGTGCGTGATTGGGGGCGTGGTTTCGAACCAGACAAACTGACTGACTTGGAAAATAAACAATTAGGATTACTAAGTATGCAAGAACGCGCCGCATTGTTAGGGGGTGAATGCAAAATCGAGAGTCAACCAGGACGAGGGACTCGGGTATGGGTCAGCATTCCATTCTTCCAGCGTAGAGAGGATGAACCTAAATGACAAACGAAAATTCGGAAATCACGGTTTTGATTGTTGACGATCATCCTATGGTGCGTGAAGGTCTTCGCAGTATGCTGACTGCGCCTGGAATTCGCGTTGTTGGGGATGCAAACTCTGGAAAGAAAGCATTGGAACTGGTAAAAAAGTTACAGCCAGATGTAACCCTTTTGGATATCCGTATGCCTGATATGAACGGTATCGAGGTCCTTGAAGCTATCAAGACAGCTAGATCGCCGACCCTGGTCATCATGGTGACAACGTACAAGAATTTGTCTTATCTGCTCAGATCTCTTGCGGCAGGTGCTTCGGGTTTCATACTCAAAGATATTTCTCGCGATAATCTACTGGCGACAGTGAAAGCGATTGCCTCCGGCGCTTCCATGGTTGACAGAGTATTTCTGCAGGAAGTTTTGCGAACCCTTGATGATTCTAAGGAAACTTCCACTGAAGTGGTTCTAGAACAAATAGACCCACTCACCCCCCGCGAGATGGATGTTCTGCGGTTGATGGTAGAGGGCTTAACCAATCGTGCCATAGCAAATATCCTCAATCTCTCTCCCGGAACGGTCAAAGGATATGTGAAGACCATTCTCGAAAAATTGCTTGTTTCTGATCGAACCCAGGCTGCAGTCAAAGCGATCCGCACTGGCTTGGTTACATAATTATTCATAACTTTTTGTGCCAAAAACCTCCCAGATGGAGGGTACCGAAACCCTCTATCCGGGAGTTTTTTTCTTTGTTCGACTTTGGTATATTTTATCAATGAGTTATGCCTCTGGTAGATTGATCTCCCAAACCCCCTTTAACTCTGCAACTTATTACCAAATTCTCAAGATTCTACGTCGCTTACTGCTCTATTTTATTTTAATCTTGGCAGTGCTCTGGGCTGTGCTGCCGCTTTTCTGGGTCTTTATTTCTTCCATAAAGCCGGATATCGAAACTTATGCTTTTGATCAAACGATATTTCCGAAAAATCCTACCTTGAAAAATTACATCACCCTCTTTCGCGTGACCCAATTTGGGTTGTGGATGAGAAACAGTGCCATTCTGGCAACATCAACAACCCTGCTGGTCGTTACACTCTCGTCCATGGCGGCCTATGCCATGAGTCGTTTTCGTTATCAGCTCTTCGAACTCTTTGGCCGCATGACTCTTTTGGCTTATATGATGCCTCCCATCATTCTGGTGGTCCCTTTATTTTTCGTGTTGTTCAAGATGAATCTGGTGAACTCTATGTTAGGGCTGCTACTGGTATACACCGGCTCGCGTCTGCCAGTTGGATTGTGGATGTTACGCTCCTATTTTCAGGGCATCCCCATCGAACTGGAAGAGGCTGCTATGGTAGATGGCGCAACGCGTTTTCAGGCTTTTCGCAAGGTGATTGTGCCGCAAGCGCTGCCGGGGATGATCTCGACAGCGATCTTTGTTTTCAGCGTTACATGGCAGGAGTTTCTCTTTGCATCCATATTGATTTTTAGTTCGAAAAAGCAAACCCTCAGTGCAGGTGTGGCCACTTTTCTTTCAGAGGATTGGATATATTCGTGGGGACTACTGATGGCTGCAGCAGTTTTGGTCAGTCTTCCACTTGTGCTTTTATATGCCTTTTTGCAGCGATATTTGATTGCAGGATGGGGTGGAGGCAGCGTAAAAGGATGATGTTTATTTAACCATGAGGAGGTGCATATAAAAAAGTCCGTCCAATGCCAAAAATTTTAGTAAACACAGATTGATATAAGAGGAGATAAAGATGAACAGATATAGAATATTTCCAATCATTATGATGGCAGCATTGTTGCTAACGCAATGTGCGACACCCACACCAGAAACGGTAGTAGAAACAGTGATCGTCACAGAGATCGTCACAGAGGTGGAAGAAGTCGTAGTGACAAAAGAGGTGGAAGTGGAAGTAATGGTTACGGCCGAACCAGAAGTAAAAGATGAGACCGGGCCGCGCACATTGACTTTCTTCACCACGGAGGCTGACCCCCCTCAATTGGAGGTGCTTGGGGAAATCATAGATGAATATAATGAAGCTAACCCGGATGTATTCATCGATGTCGTTACCGGGACACCCGCAACGCGCGGACAACGCATTACCACCTTGCTGGCTGCCGGAGCGGACGCCGGCATCTTCGAAATCGAGGCAGCCTTTACGCGCGATTGGGCGGAAGCCGGCTACCTAATGCCGCTCACGGATGTTTTCGAAGGGATTGGGGGTGTGGATGAGTACGTTCCCGGCAGTTATTTCGAACTCAATGATGAAGTGTATGCACTGCCCTATGCCACCAGTGTTTACGGCGTTTGGTACCGCACCGACATCTTCGAGGAGGCAGGGCTAGAACCGCCAACCAATTACGAAGAGTTATTGGCAGCATCTCAGGCGTTGACTAATCCAGGTGAGGGCATTTACGGTATATCCATCCCTGGCTCCACCAACGCCTCTGTAAACTTCTTTTCAACCTTCTTATGGCAGAACTGCCTGGACTACTTCGATCCACAGGGTGAGATGACCTTCGATCAACCTGAAGTCTTGGAAGCTATCGAGAAGTGGGTTGCCCTGACAGAATACGCTCCCCCCGGTTTCGAGAATTACAGTTGGGGTGATCAGATCACGGCTTTTATCACCGGGAATGCAGCCATGAGCGTGTATGCCGGACGACTGGGCATGCGTATGCCTGAACAGGCCCCACACCTGGAGGGGATCACTGACATCACCACTCTGCCGTGGGTTTATGGAGATGATGGGGCTTATGTCACCTATGGCTCCTGGAGCCGGATTGCGATTGCGGCCAACACTGAGTACCCGGAAACAGCCAAAGATTTCCTTCAATTCTTCCTCTCCGGCGACCGCCTGGCCCGTTATGATGCTACCGTCATCGGTCACATGGTGCCGCCTACACATGAGGTTGCCGCACTGCTGGAGAACTGGGATTCGGATTATGCCAACAACCACTCAGACTGGCTGGCCTTCTTCAACGAAAATGCCGAGTTCACCAACCACCCTGCCAATAACATGGGATCCATGGAAGGCTGTAACTTCGTCAAGAAAGATTATGGGCCTCCATGGGGTGGGCCGATATTTTCCAGCGGCGGGATCATCGACCTGATGTTCCAGTCAATTTACATCGGTGGTGAAAGCCCGGAAGCCGCCTGGCAGGAAGCCGTCAAACAGGTCAACCAGGTCAGAGACGAATGGCTGGCTGAACACCCCGATTGGGAACCACCGCAGTATTAGTCTACACACACTGCTATGGGTGGGTATCCATCAAATGATACCCACCCTTTCCTAGCACTATTCTTTTTATAAATATCCCCAAACTTCACTGAGAGCGTTGGATGATGCAAAAAATAACCGACATGTTTAGCTTCCAGATGGGCGACCGCCTTCTGGCGACCTTAATGATAGTGCCAAGTGTCCTTATTGTTTTTATTTTTGCCATCATCCCAATGATAATAGGTATATTTGCCAGCTTCTTCCGGGTTGAGTCTGCCACCCTGGAGATGACTCCCAATGGTATTCAGAATTACGTTTGGCTGTTGAAGCAACCGTTGTTTTGGGATTCACTCTGGCGCTCATTTCTTTGGGTTACCAGCACAACCGTAGCCCAGCTTGTATTGGGGATAGGCGTCGCCTTGCTGCTGCATCAGGAACTTGTAGGCCGAAATATGGCCCGGGGATTGGTGCTCTTTCCTTATCTGATCCCTGCCGTCGTGATCGCTCTCACCTGGCGATTTATTCTTGATCCAACCATGGGAATAGCAAACCGCATGTTGATGGATTTCGGCTTGATCGAGCGCCCGATTGCGTTTCTTGCCAATCAGAATACAGCGCTTTGGTTTGTTATTATGGCAGGCATATGGAAATACACACCATTTATCGTCATGATGATGCTGGCCCGTTTGCAAGTCATTCCGGTGGAATTGGAAGAAGCTGCCCGTTTAGATGGGGCCGGACCCTTGCAAGTTTTCAGGTATATCACTCTAAACTGGCTGATGCCTGTAATTATTGTGTCCTTATTACTAAGGACAATTTGGACCTTCCGTCAGTTTGACATTGTCTATCTTTTTGCCTTTGGTGGACCACTGTTTGCCACGACAACATTACCCGTATTAGTTCGTTATCTGGCATTTGACGCCCAAAAGATTGGAGCAGCCGCGGCGACAGCCACCTTGATGCTAGGCATGTTGTTAATTATGTCCTGGGGATATTTCACCCTTTACGAACACGCAACAGAGGAACTGGACTGACCATTTAAACACAACAAAACCGAGAGTTCGCAAAAAGGCGTGATGGCTGGAAAATGGCGCATGAGGATTGGAGATTGAAGCAATCTCTGTCACGGCATCACACAAGTCGGCACACAGGCGGTTGAGTACATCCGTTTCCATTAAAATGTGCTGTATTTCTCCCGACTGCTGTTCTAGGACTTATTCCGTCAGATAATCGAGGATAGAACAATGGCTGCCAGTGAAGGCAGCGTTGAAAGCGGAAATGTCCTCACGCCCCTGCATAGACAATGCCGCCATCTGCAAACCGGCGACCCAACCTTCGGGTGGTATTGGACTCGAACCG
>JAUWPO010000164.1 GCA_030611505.1 Chloroflexota bacterium | reverse complement strand
GTATAGATGGCCAAGCCACGCCTAGTGAGCCTTCATACATACCCAGGCTGACAAAGCTCAGAAAAGCCATGCCCAGCATGATCTTTTCAGCCCTGTGCATCCCGGTGAATAATTTGATGTTTTTCAAATGAACCAGAGTACTCCAGTGGATATAGTTTTCGCTGTTAACCTGATGTGACGCATCACAGTTCCCCGACAGGATTCCGGCATACCAGGCGGAATCCGCCCGCGTTCCAACGGAAATCCGGGGAAGTACCGCAAACGCATTTTTGTGTGGGCGTATGAGCTCCAATGGTACCAGGAACCGCCGTGCAGTACACGGCGGTTCCTGGATTCGAGCCGCAAGTTGCCCGGGTCGTCGTAGGTGTTCAGGCACCACTCCCAGACATTGCCGCTCATATCGAGCACGCCATAGGGTGAAGCCCCTTCCAGATAAATACCAACCGGCATGTATGGATCTACTGGTTGTGCTTGGTATGGAGATAAACTCAGCCCATATTCTACTCTATAAAAAGAATAATTCCTTGACGCAGTATAATTCCAATCCTATACTTTCTGATGTACCATTGATAAATTAGAATGAACCAACTGCTGAGGCTAACGTGATAAAAACCAAAACAACCCAATTCGCTGGTTATGAGTGCATTCAGATAGGCAACGACACAGTCTTGCTGTGGGTTGCGAAATCTTTTGGACCGCGGATTATCGGTTTCGCACCGGAAGGTGATCGCAACCTGTTTGCGGAGCTGCCAGATACCAGGTTAGAGTGTCCCGGCGCAGGATATTACTCTCTGCGCGGCGGGCACCGTCTATGGTGCGCGCCTGAATACCCGCCACGCACCTACCTGCCGGATGACGAAGCAGTCCAAATCGAAGAAATCGATAATGGTTTAATAATCACGCAGCCTATCGAAGCACAAACTGGTCTCCAGAAATCGATCTCGATCACCCTGCCGGACCAGACTGCAAAAGTAGTTCTTGACCATACCATCCGTAACTGCGCCAATGAAGCGCTTGAATTAGCGCCCTGGGCGATCACGATGCTCAAACCGGGCGGTGTCGCCATCCTGCCGCAGCCAGTTGGGCTGGTTGACAAGTACGGTGTGCTGCCCAACCGCAGCATTACCCTTTGGCCCTACACGCATGTCAATTCCCCGCATATCATGTGGGGCGACCGCTATATATTCATGCAGGCTGACTTGAAGGAGAACAAGCTCAAAATCGGATTTCCGAACCCGGCTGGCTGGCTGGGATACTTCTTGAATGGCACGCTGTTTGTGAAATATGCGCGCTATGACCAGAAAGAGTCATACTACGACCACCAGAGCTCCAGTGAATGCTACTGCGATGCGGGGGTGTTGGAATTGGAAACGCTGGGACCACGCACAACTCTGGGACCGGGTGAGAGTGTTACTCATCGCGAATCATGGAAGGTTTTCCAGTGTGTTTCGTTTGAAGCGAGCGAAGACTCGGTCAAGCAACTTGTCGAAGAATGGGGGATTTAGAGGATAGTCGGTAGTCTTTAGTCGGTAGTCGTTAGTCTCGAGTTGAACCGGAAGCAGTTATCCCGCATATGAACATATGCATCCAGCTGGCGGAAATCAGAGCAAACGGGCTTGCAACCGGGTGTCAACCTGCGTCGACACGCCCAACAATTGATCCCAACGGCTGCTCTGCATGAGGGATTTCAATTCCTCAATAGAATCGCCACACCCAAAGCCAGAATAATCAAGTTGCCCAGGATCACGGCGATATATTGGAATCGCGGAGATAATCGTTCGCGGCCCAGTCCACCCAACCCGGCCAGCAGGGTTTGCCACGAGAGCGAAGCCAGACCGGCGCCAATGACGAACGCGATCTGATCTGCGAGTGTCATACCAGCGTAAGAGCCCCTCCCTAAGATCAGGGCGGTGAAATAGACCACCGTAAGGGGGTTGACAAACGTGATAACGACAAATTGGGTGTACGTTTTCAGCGCACTGCATCCCCCCAGCGCGTCTTCTTTACTGTTAGTTCGCTTCAACCCCCGCCATAAACCGTACACTGCCAGAGCGATCAAAACCAGGCCGCTTACTAAGCGCAGCTCAAGTGCGATGGGCTCCAGGATCGTTACAATGGCAGCCCCAGCGACGACAGCCAGGGTGGCGTATAATAAATCAACCGTCGCGGCGCCGGCTCCTGCTCCGAATCCTACCCGGAAGCCGCACTGCAGACTGGTGTTGACGATCAAGATGGCGATCGCACCCACCGGGATGGCAATGCCGTACCCTGCGATGAGACCTTCAACGAAAGCGGACATAATAAGCGCTAATTGTACTTCAAATCCGTTGGGTCATGAACAATATTAAACCCTGTATCTCCGCTCTTGGTATATATGTTAAATGAAGCCACTACTTTCGTCCCTGAATAGGCCACACATCTACAAGTTACTCAGCCTCTGCCTGGCGATCACGCTGCTGATAGGCTGCGCTTCACCAATTCCAGGAACTCCGCCCCCATCAAGCGCCTCAAGCTGGCCGGTCTCCACCCCTGAAGAACAGGGCATGGATTCGGAACCATTAGCTCAAATGTTGGCTCAGATTGAGCAAGAGGACTACAAGATCGACAGCGTGCTGGTCGTTCGCAACGGGTATCTGGTGCTCGACGCGTATGTCTATCCCTTCCGCCCTGTAGAAACTCACAATTTATATTCGGTCACCAAGAGCGAGGTGTCCGCTTTGATCGGCATCGCCATTGAACAGGGCTACATCGAGAGCCTGGACCAGCACGTCCTGGATTTCTTCCCGGATCGAGAAGTGAAGAACCTGGATGAATACAAAGAAGCTATGACTCTGGAGCACCTGCTGACCATGACCAGCGGATTGGAGTGCCGCGACTCATACCTGTACAACAATCGCGGCCTGGAGGAAATGCATAAGTCAGACGATTGGATACAGTACGTCCTGGACCTGCCGATGGAAGCGCCGCCGGGAACCAAATTCGAGTACTGCAACGGCGCTTCGATGCTGCTCTCGGCGATCTTGCAGGAGGCGACCGGCATGAGTACGCTCGAATATGCTCAAGAATGCCTCTTTGGACCCCTGGGTATCAGGGATGTGCAGTGGGACGATTCCCCCAATGGGATCACGGTGGGTTACAGCAGGCTTCACATGCACCCGCAGGACATGGCGAAAATCGGATACCTGTACTTGAATAACGGTCTCTGGAATGGTGAACAGGTGGTGCCTGATAAATGGGTCGCAGTCTCAACCCGGACCCACGTTTCCGCTGGGACGCTGCAAGAGGGTTATGGCTATCACTGGTGGGTGGCTCCCCCGGATATGTATCTAGCATTGGGCTACGGCGGTCAATTCATCTTCGTCATCCCGGAAAAGGATATGGTAGTGGTGTTTACCAGCAGTCTCGAAGGACGCGATTTCTACGTCCCCCAGGAACTGCTGGATGAGTACATCCTGCCCGCGGTGATGTCCTCTCAGCCGCTGCCGGAAAACTCTGAAGGAGATGCCTTGCTTATGTCAGTTATAGAAGAACTGGCAGCTCCTTGAATCCTGCTCCTACTCCTTCTTCCACAGGTGATAAGTCCAGGCGATGGCGAAGACTATCAGCACGGCAAACACAAACCATACATACCAAGGGTACCAGGCTTTGAGCAGGTGGCGCAGCAGCCCTACGGAGCCAAACACGGTGAAGATGACTTCCATCTCGACCAGGACTGAGACCTGCTCGTAACTGATCGCCCCCCAGCCGCGATAAGAGCTCCACGCCAGCGCTAATAGGGCGGCACCCAGGAGGCGGCTGATCAGCGGGTCAACGGGCATCCAGCCGAATAGACCGAGGGTGCGACCCGGTGCGAGCAGCAGCGCGGCGCCGAAGATGAGTGAAACAACTACATGGATCAAGAAAGTGTATCTAAGCGACTTTGACATAGCTGGTATCTCCTCTCCCATAATGAAGTTTTGATGACCGAATCTTTCAAAATGTTGTAATATCTCAGCGCATTGGCAGCCGGAAGATAATTCATCCCCCGACAGTGGTATGCCTATTTTAGACAATAATGACCCTTTGGTCAAGCTGCATCGTTTCTATATCAAATGTGGTCAGAGCGGTGATTAATGGGTGCAGATGAGCGTGAATGGGAATAAGAAATAGCAAATTAGAAATAGCAATTTAGGGTTGACGATGCGCTGGATGTATACGGTGGTCATGGGTGCTATAGTAATTGCGATCAGGATTTATGAGCAAGTCTCCAGCACTGCCACCGTATGATAATAAATCAATTCAATAAGCAGCATCAGCCACAAAAAAAATCATATCTTGCAGCCGCTCCTGGTGTAATATAAATTGGGCAGCAGAATATAAATAGTTTTATATATTTTTCATTAGGAGGATTATATGGAATTTCAACTGATTTGTATGGGATTGATCGCCATTGTATTCGGTCTCGCAGTGGCATTTTTCGGCTACCGGATCTTTTTGCTCCTGCTACCATTGTGGGCATTTGTATTCGGCTTTGCGTTGGGCGCTGAAACCATTACAACCCTGTTTGGTCAGGCATTCCTTAGCACGGTGACTGGCTGGGTTGTTGGGTTCATCGTTGGTCTTGTTTTCGCTGTGTTGTCTTACTTGTTTTATCTCATCGGTGTGGCGCTGTTTTCCGCCTCGTTTGGTTATGCCCTCGGAGTTGGGCTAATGGGCTTAATAGGCATTGAAGGTTTTCTAGCCTGGCTGGTCGGCATAATCCTAGCGGTCATTGTCGCCATTGTCGTGATCAGATTCAACCTGCAGAAGATCGCCATTGAGCTTATTACAGCCGCGGGTGGTGCTGCCGCTGCCCTC
>JAUWPO010000078.1 GCA_030611505.1 Chloroflexota bacterium | reverse complement strand
TGCCCCGGCTCTCACCACGCCCGGGTTCGCTGCCAGATCAACTCCGGCTTACTCGTTTCCATCATTGCCTTTACACTGTTTGGATGTTGGACGGGATTATGCCATAATTATGGTTAGAGGTCAACTAATATTATGGTCTATCAATCTGTTTATGAGGATTATAATGAGAGATGCTGCGCTGGCAGCGTTTTTGTGGGCTCTGATTTGGTGTTGAATGAGAGTAAAGGAAAATGGATCATATGCGAATTGCTTTGATTTCTGACGTGCATGCCAATCTTGTGGCGCTGGAGGCAATCCTGGATGATTTGGATTCGCTGGATGGCGTTCAGATTGTATGTCTGGGCGATATAGCCGCGTCGGGTCCCCAGCCCCGGGAGGTGGTTGAACGTTTCCGTAGCCTGGACTGCAAAATGATCATGGGAAACACGGACGAGTGGCTCTTAGAGCCAGAGTCTTATCAGGGAAAAGATGAATTTTACCGCATCGTTACGGATATTAATTTATGGTGTGCAGCACAGTTGCATGGCGAGGACTTTTCCTATTTAGGAGCTTTTTACCAAAATGCCGAAATTCCTTTAGGTATAAGCAACAAACTGCTCTGCTATCATGGGTCCCCGCGCTCCAATACTGATTTCTTCACTTCTTCTACTCCTGATGAAGATCTGGATGTGTTTTTATCGGGGCATCAGGCACTGGTCATGGCTGGTGGTCATTCGCATGTGCAAATGCTCCGCCGCTACCGGGGTTCACTCCTGATAAATCCTGGAAGCGTTGGATTAGCATTTGAGCGCACCCAATCTTCGGAGCGCAATGTTCCCTGGGCGGAATATGCCGTGCTGGGTTGGGATGGAAACCGGGTCGCAGTTGAGTTCAGGAGGGTGCCATACGATGTGGGCAAGCTGAAAAACGCTGCGTTCAACAGCGGGATGCCGCATGTTGAGTGGTTTGTGAAAAAGTGGTAGGGTTAGCCGGATATTGGAATTATGTGCCTGGCGTGACTGCAACACGGATACAATTTAATTTGGTTGTACCTGAGATCAATATTTAATCAATTGGAGGATTTTAGTTATGGAGATATTAGGTATTGACATAGGAGGATCGGGTATCAAAGGTGCTCCTGTATTCATAGAGACAGGTATTCTCCTTGCACCCAGATATCGCATTCCCACTCCTCGACCTGCCAAACCGCGCCCGGTGGCGAATATAGTGAAGGAGATAGCCGACCATTTCAACTGGCAGGGACCGGTTGGATGCGGTTTTCCGGCGGCTATCCGGGGTGGAGTGGCCTTAACGGCATCCAATATTCATAAGAATTGGGTCGGGTTTAATGCCGCGGAGTTGTTTTCCAAGACTACGGGCTGTCCTATGTGCGTGATCAACGATGCGGATGCTGCAGGACTTGCTGAGATGGAATTTGGTGCCGGTAAGGGTAGAAGTGGAGTTGTAATTATTGTGACCATCGGCACTGGTTTGGGAACTGCGCTTTTCACTGATGGCAAGTTGCTGCCTAATGCAGAACTGGGGCACATAGAAATCAATGGAAAAGATGCTGAACTACTTGCCACTGACGCTGCGCGCAAACGAGACAAATTGTCCTGGAAGGTGTGGGCAAAGCGTTTCAACAAATATCTGCTTACGTTAGAGAAATTGTTGTGGCCTGATTTGTTTATTCTCGGGGGTGGGGTCAGTAAAAAACACGAGCAGTTTCTACCGTATTTGACAGTGGAAGCAGAAGTACTGCCTGCAAAGTTTTTAAATAATGCCGGGATTGTTGGTGCTGCTCTGGCTGCCCAATCGCTGCTGACTAGCAACTGATACTATTGAGATTCGTGCGACCTGGATTGGAAGACTGAAAGTAGGATTGGATTCAAAAACCACGCCTTGGGTATGGAGTTTGCCATGCCCAAGGCGTGGTTTTTACGAATGAGGAGAATGCTACTAATATTATACATATATTCCTAAATTGGGGATGAAGCTTGCCTGAAAGTTTTATGAGAATAATGAGGGGGGAGAAAAACGACCTAATATTGGGGATGAAACGATGGTGTTTAGTCATTATCCATGCTGGATATAGCGGACAGCAAATGGTTCAACGATATCGGCCCGCTGCGGAGGATAACCGGCTTGCTACCGGTGCAGTCCACCACTGTGGAAGGTGAACCGCCTGGAGTGGGACCGCCGTCGAGGATTAATGGTATCCGTCCTTGAAGCTGATTGAACACCTGCATGGCTGTAACTGTGTTTGGCTGATCGGAGATGTTAGCCGAAGTGACAGCCAGGGGACCGGTTCTATCCAATAATTTTACTGTCAGCGGGTGATTGGGCATTCGTATACCGATTGTAGAGGTTTTCGATAAATTATGAGGCAGGGACGGATGGCGCTCCACCACCAGAGTAAGCGGACCCGGCCAAAAGCACCGTGCAAATGTTTGAGCCATCGCGGTCATCTCAGCCGCTAGGCTTGATAGATGCTCTTGATTCCCCAATAGAATAGCGATTGCCTTGGTGGCATGGCGTCCTTTGACCGTGAACAATTGATCAACAGCACCTGAATCGGAAGCCAAAGCTCCAAGCCCATATACGGTGTCGGTTGGGAACGCAACCAAGTCCCCATTTTGGATCAATTGGACAGCTTTGAAGACCGCGTTTAGCTGGTCGGCACTCACAATTTCGGTTTTCATTATGTAATTTCTAATTTAGTTCCCACATTTTTCTACGTCTGGTACCCCATTCGATCCAGGTAAGGTCCAAAAACGGTTGACATGATTTCCTGTTGTTCACTGGTCATTTTTTGACGGAAGCGACCGATTTTGCCTTGGCTGAAATGGAGACCTTTCTGGCTGGTTGGAGCCGTCTCAGGACGGTAAGTATTCACCACATCGAGGATGGATATATCGGTTGCATCCAGTTTTAAGAATTTAATTAGCCGGTCTAACTCGAAATCATAGTTGATCAGCAAATCTTCGAAGCGGCAGTGAAACGCTTCCTGGCACTCCATCCATGATTCCCATATGCGTACATAGCCCAACATAAAATTGATGGCTTCATCGAAATTGCTGAGGTGCGAGAATGTGTTTGCGCGGCCTTGTTCTAATCCGCGCTGACCATATTCGCGTGCCGAAAGCATCGCATCACGCGGGTCGCGATAAACATAGGTTGGCAGAAGCATGCCGCGGTGTATCAGGCGCAGAGCGGCATTTGTAGGACCGGCATGAGCTTTTACTGTGAAGGTATTACCTAATAATGATGGCACCATCGCAGCAGCCAGGCGCGGCAGCGTAAAGGCGCCGATATTACAGTTGACCTCAGTGAGGACTCTCTGCAGGTGGTACTGTTTTCTGATGTAGTGAGCATCCTGGAAACCGCTCGCTACCAATAAGTCGTTTGTCAGATTGAAGAACCACCCGGATCCAGCCCGGGGCATTCCAACAGAAAGGATAATCATGCTCTTGTCCGTTTTACTAAAGAGTAAAAATTTTCTAGGGTTTGCCTTTATTATACATTCGAATTTCCAGGTACTATTTTATGCTCATACGCGCCAATTGTGATAAGATAATATTTGTCATTGTTCCTTGAAGGTGGAACTGTGCAAATCGAAAAGACGTAACCAGTACGAAGAAAGGAGGTGAATAGGTGGAAACTGCATCTAGATTTTTGGCGGGATTCTTGCTTGGAAGCTTGATCGGAGCGTCGACTGCCCTTTTATTGGCTCCAAAATCGGGGGAAGAATTGCGTGGCCAAATCAGTGACGAGGCGACCCGAATACAGGATGAGGTAAAAAAAGCTGCTTCGGATAGACGCACAGAACTGGAGCAGCAGTTAACAGCATTACGAGCGCCTAGTAAAACGGACCAAATCTAATTCAATTTACTAACGATAAAAGTGCCGGACAGCATACTCGCTGCCCGGCACTTCACGTCTCACAGAGTTCTTCACACCCTTACGAACAAAATCTGATCAGGCGCACAGATTAAATTACTTTACTGATTCGATCTTATTTCGTAAGAGATCGGGTGGTTAAGGCATAATGCTGAATTGGTAAGGAGCCTTTTGGCGCGTGAAGGGGGTCATTCCTGAGACAACGAGAACAATCTCACCGGTCTCAGCGTCCAAATTTATGGGAATGTCGGTTGAATTATCCGGGGCGAGATTTATCCTCTCGACGGTTGTCGATTCCCCTATCTTGATCAAACTTAGACTGAATATTTGAGGCAGCACATTCTGGATACGCACAAATCCGTCGGCTTGCCAACCGCCGTTATCGTTTTCAAAATCGCTGAAATATCCAATCTCGGGCACTGCGATGTCGTTCAAAAGGAATCCCTCTCCGTTAGCGGCTGCGTCTGTTACATATTCGAAGCGAATTTGCACCTTATCACCAGCGTATTGGGAGATGTCTATGGTTTCCTGTATCCAAACAGGACCATTTCCACTAGCGCCATTGTAAGCCCACCCATAACTGTTGCCGGATGGGTCATCGGTCGTTCCGGATGGGGTCTCGAGAATCTGCCAGTTTTCCCCATCGGTTGAGGCGGTCAGATACAGGTAATCATAATCTTCTTCTATATCGTACCAGGTCCAATAGGTCAGTGTCAGAGGTCCAGAATGATCCGTGAAGTCAAAGGTCTGCGTGAGTGTCATATCCGATTCGTCGCCTCTATTTGAGTAAAAAGCGTATGAACCAGAATGAGGATCAATAGGCAGGACCCCGACCCGCATAGACCCTTCAAAGTAAAGGGTGTGATCTCCCTGGCAGTTTATGCGTATATAGTCAACACCGTATTGACTTACATCGCGTGTAATTAATTCCGTTGGACAGGAGCTGATCGTTTCGGTTTCTGAAGGGCTGGGGGCATCGGGATAATTATTGTATGTATAGCGCCCATCACCAATTTTGCCATCTACCAGGTACGATGCAACAACCCAATCTGAAAAGACGTCGTCTGAGCTGATCGATTTTTCCGTTAACGGGTCTACCGCGCCCAGTTCGGATAATACGGTGTCTATGCTGTCCATCCCGTTGTCTGGAAGAGCTATCAGTGCCTGGGTTGCATCCTCACCGAAGCGGTCCAGGAAATAAGTCACAAACAGGAACGAAGACCCATAATGAGCGTAACTTTCTGGAGAGTCAAGGGGCCAATCTGTGAGCTGGATATCGGGGTCTTCAGTATATGAGTGATCTGCTCCTCCAGTATCATACCCGTTCAAGTGCATGGCAAGTTCGGAGAATCCTTCGTTCAGCCAGGTCTCTTCATTGAGATCACGATACCAGTGTATCATGTGCTGAAACTCATGAGCAAGGACGCCGAATGTGTATTCCTCATCTAAACCGGCCCGGTCTGCACTCAGGAGGAACATCTCGTGTCCGTTGGAGTATTCCTTCACAGTTGGAGGATATTCATCGCCAGGGGAGAAATAACCCGCTACTGTTCCACCCAGCCCCCTGGCGTAAAGGACGTACAAGTGAGGGTCGCCATCCACACCTGGCGTCCATTCGCTGCCGAAGAACGCGCGGTTGGTGGGGTAAATCTTTATCTCAAAGGTTTCAGCTAAGTCTTTCAAATCACTCTCACTGTATTTAACGCCATCCTCAATCCAGAAATAGAGGTGATCGGTGACGTAGCGCAGTGTAGCAGGGACGCTTGAGTGTCGGTTGTCATCCGAATCTAATACCCAGAAAGATTCCTTTGCGCCGACCTCTAATGGGGTTGGCAGGACATCAGTCGTGGTTGAAAGGTTCGATCTGCCATCCAATCTCTGGGCGAGTCCAATCGGGTCATTGATTGGGATTTGGGCTTCTTCTAATGTATTCAAGGTTTCTATATGAGCTTCGAGAGTCTCAACCACTTGACTGGACTCCCCAGGTGTTGCAGATACTATGGGGGTCTTTTGTGAGGTGGGGCGGATAACGTAAGGGGTTTGGGTCGCGGACGCAATTATCTGGAAGGAGCCATCTTCCCCAGACGAACTGCGGATTGTGATATAGGTCAGGGCACCTAGACTTCCGGCGATACAAACACAGCTAGCCGCAAGCAAAAGTGTGACAACGATAACAATTAACAATGTTCGGTTCAAATTACGCGTCTCCTGGTGAGCCTTCTGAAGTAGAAAGCGGATTTTCTAGTGGGCATGATAACTCATCTGGTAGTGGAGATCGGATCAGGATAGTCTCGAGGTTTTTATTATTGTTAAATATGCCTATCGCCAAGATATCTCCTTCTCGTTCCGGGCAGCCTATTATCATAACATCGGCAGCGTTTGGGAAGTACGAAGGATAATCTTGTAGGGGCATTATTACAGACCGGCGTTCAGGTCCGGCGAGCAAGAAGCTGATGCGGGGATAGGGTTCTGGACCAAACATGCCCTCATTTCCAGGTTCGCCCTCGTTTTCAGGGTAGTATCTGGGGTACAAGGCGCGTCCTGCTGCTGCTACCCCGTCGTTATCCATAAATTCCTGCAAAGAAAAAATCTGTTGTTCGTCAAGTAACTGCGACTGCAGGAGATCATTTAGCATGCTTGCTTTGCGAGCTTCAGTGTATCGGGGTTGGAATATCATTTCAGTTACTGGCAATGTACATCCAAAAAGGAAGAGTCCCACTGCTGCCACGTAAAACTTCGGGGAACGTAGCAAGTTATTACTGCGAGTTGTTGTTAAAGGCTTGGATAGATCTTGATGGATCTTTAATGTCGTAGGGATTTCCCGTTTCGCCATGAGTTGGATACATCGGACCGATAAGTACCCGAGCCCAATGCTGAAATATAGGATAGCGACCCAATCGGTTGGAAGGATATAGCGTCCTCCAGAATTCCGAAAAATCGCATTGCCGAATAAGTAGGTGGTGCAAAAGATCAGAGGCACCAGACCGATGAGCTGTTGTCTTCTCCAGGCGATATAAATTCCAACTGCGAGTATCAGCGAATTGAAGATTAATGGGACGATCGACTGGGAGGGGAAAACCCCGTTCCACTTGTGCCAGTAAGGCATCCTGCGAATATAATTTTGAGTTGAACAGCATTCTTCCCAAAGCCGGACTGTTGATCTATGACCGGTAAAAGCAGTAAGGCTGTCGAAAGCTCGAAATGTGTTGGGAAACATTGATATTGTCTGAATCTGACTGTTCAAATAATGTGTAACGATAAAACCAGCAACCCGATACGGGTTCTTCTTAATAAAATCGACCGCTTGATCTGATACAGAAGAAATATATTCCTGGCGTACATTTTCAGGAGTAGCAGGTGAACTTGACTCCGTAGTTTGTGGGTCTTGCAGAGGGGTTTGTTCATCTGCGGCGGATGGCTTATATCGTTGTCCTATAACGTCAAATCGGAAAGTCGGCGAATCGATAAAAATCTGTCCCGAAATTCTCCAATTGCGCCAGACCCAAGGTGATATAACCAGCATGATGCCAATCATAAGGAGAAGCATATTCTTGAACCAGAGGGAGAGATTTTTTCTAAGATTCAGGATTATGGCGCTGATGATGCCTACTACAATCAGGAAGACGATTGTTTCGAAACGTATGAGGATTGGAATACCCAACACCCCTCCAGCTAGCAAAGGATACAGAGTTGTCGACCTTATTTGTTTAAACCAGGCTGTTACCATGATGACGAATAAGACTACTGCCAATGTTGTTATGAGGTCGGGCATCAGCAGCTTCGCATGAGAGGTAGTGGCTGATCCAGAGATGGCGATCGAATTTGCTTCTCGCAGCATGATCAGAACGCCGGCTATCGCTCCGGATATGCGATTGTGCAACATTGACGTTAGAATGTAAAGCAGGGCGGGTAAGAGCGCCAGTAGAATGATTTGTATGAATACAACGCTTTCATAATTCTGCCCGCCTAACAAATGCAGAACCGTTAAAAAGAGTGCATGCAGCGGTCTTCTTAAGAATGGCGAACCCCCAAATCTGAACCCTTCTCCCACGAGCAGAAATTGGGCCGTGGCATCGTAACCGAATGCGTCTGAACTTGGGTAATATTCAAAATTGGGCTCGCGTGGGATGGAGACAAACCAATTCGGATATATCGGGATGCTCTCCCAGAGGAAAATCGCCGCGAACCACAACAACAAAACGATCCCAATATCAAAAAGCAGGGGTTTGATCCGTGAGCGCCAACCAGATTTTCCCATATTACGGTTGAGTAGGATGATTACCCCCAACATTACCATTCCGGCTGCCCAGGCGAGGAGGACCTGGGTCTCTATTATGGGAGCATTTGGGCGGTTCAAAACTGTAGTTTCACTCTCAGTTTGGAAACTTGTTTGCGCAACCCAACCCCAGGCGACAAATAGGAGGGCAATTATCACGAGGGTGATTAAGAAAAAATTGTGTTTCTCGATTTGTCCCGGAATATCCTTTTTGTATCGCAAAAGAAATAAAAAGATCAAGGTTTGGGCACTCAATCCCGTTATCCAGATGATTATGGGTAAAGTTCGAGCGAACAAAACCTTCGTGTATATCTCGCTGATCTCGGGAGTCAGCGTGATAATAAAACTGCCCGTCAGGAAAATCAATCCAGTGAGCAATAAGGCAATACACCACACATTTGAATGCCTGAGCCGAGTTGTTAGACGATCAATTGATTTTTCAACCATCACCGGTTTTACCCAGGACATAAGGAAAAACCACGCCGAAGCTAAGATCGCGATTATGATGCCAATAATCGCTATTAATCTCATACTTGAAAATCCAGCTATTACTGAGCCTGATTGGGAGATATTTATGATCAACAATGCGAAGGCAAGGATTCCCCAAAATATTGCCCCACCGAAATAGATGCGCCAACCCTCTAGGTTTGGTGTATTATCCGGTTTTATTTTGTTGTCAGGCATTGGATTTAACGCGTTTGTACCGCAGGTTCAATTGCCTTGAGTTGGGCAGGTTCGGATAGATGTGCGGCAGCGGTCGTGATCCCAAATATTACCCACATGTTTGGTAATGCGAAGGAATCATACGAGAATATCACGAACAGGAAAACGAACAGCCCCAAAATTCCTGATAACCCCCAAAATCTTTGTTCTGGCGTATCGGAATACCACAGAAATAGCGCACATCCCAAAACGGCGATTACAAATGCAGTGAATATAACTGTGCCAATCAAGCCCGTTTCAGCCAGCAGACGGGCGTAGAGATTCTTGGGAGTGATCAATCGATTTCTCCCCTCCACGGGTGTTATCTGGCGTACGATCTCGGGTTGGCGGTTATATGTTTGGTTGGGCAGCATTTCATCGAAGTAATATGCGTAGTTGCCGAGCCCTACCCCGAGCAGCGGGAATTCTTCGAAAGTGCGGAGAGCGGTTTGCCAATACACAAACCGCTGCTGAAATCCGATATATTCCAAGTATGTCTTTCTTGCTGGTCGGTCATCGGTCCAATAACGCCAGAATCTGGAGATGTATCTGTTCTGAGCGCCAATCGTAATAGTGAATATCAGGACCGCTAAAGTAATTAGCGCGGCTTCCAGAAACCTTCTACTTCTCTTTTTAGCAGGTCTGCCGTTGGATGACCCCGAACGATCTCCCGAATGGGATCGATACAGCAGGAATGCTAGAAATGACAGCGCTGCCAACATGAAGAGTCCGGTTCGCGAGAAAGTAAAAGCCACGATAACAACGGACCACGCCAGGAGTATCCATTCAACCGTCAACCACTTGAATCGCCATTGAAAGACGCTGCGCTTTGTGATAATTGAACCCAGCAGCCAGGGCAGCAGTAAAAAGCTTATCTGTTCCGCGAACCATTTTGGTTCGTACGTCAGCCCGGATATGCGGGTTGGAAAAAGCTTGCGTGTTGAGATGAGGCTCTGAACCTCGCTGATCAAATCAAAATATTGGGGGGAAAAATAGATAACATATACTGCCTGCAGTGTGCCCCATACCAGGGCGATGGCAAAACCTGTGTAGAGCCAGCGGAGCGAGAAATTTAAATCCTCCCTGGTTTGATGTAAGAGAGAAATTGTAAGGTAGAAGGCAGAACCAATACCGAGTGTAATGATGTTGCGAAGAAAACGTGATTCAATCGAGACCCCCCTGAGCGCTTCGATATCCAAAGAAAATGCAGCGATAGAACTGATAAAGGCGACGATGATAAACGCAAAAAGCGGTAAAAAGGTTCTGGGCAAAGGTCTGGAAAACAACCGTGGTATGGTTATCAGGATCACTAAAATGATCAATGGGTAAACCGCCAATGGGCGCACCAGCGTTTTGCCTCCCAAGCCCCCCGGAAAGAAAGGGAAACTCGTCACGGGAAGCGTTAGAAATAGCAGCGCCCAGGCAATCGCGACTGTGGTCTTATACAGTTTTTTCAAAACTGG
>JAUWPO010000015.1 GCA_030611505.1 Chloroflexota bacterium | reverse complement strand
TCATTGTGACTTTATAATATAGTAAAATCTGTGCTTAAAGAAATGGACATTCGCCGCATTAATTCAGAAATAATCCTATACACCCTGGCAATCGTTCTGGCTGTTAGCCTGCGATTTTACAATCTGGGAGTTCCCCCGCTTAGCGATGAGGAAGCAAAGTGGGCTATGCAAGCGCTGCAGGTAGCACGACCAGCATTGACCGGCGGTGACTTCGTAATCGGTCCTCAACCGGCTTATGTCTTTCTGACCGGGGTGATGTTTGCCCTGTTTGGAAGCAGCAATTTTTTGGCTCGCTTCTGGCCTGCCCTGGCTGGCACAATACTCATTTTGCTGCCGGTCTTTTTACGCTCCAGGTTGGGGCGTTATGCAGCAATAATCATGGCGTTCGGTTTGGCGATTGACCCGGGTTTGGTGACGGTATCACGCCTGGCAGGAGGCCCGATGATGGCGGTGTCTTTCGGGTTAATGGCGCTGGGTCTATGGATTGCTAGAAATGCCGTCTTATCCGGTTCATTTGTAGGACTGGCCTCCATGTCCGGTCCTGTTGTGTTCACCGGCGGTATTAGTTTCGTGCTCGCATGGGTCGCTGGTAATTTCTCGCCAAAACGGTGGTTGGAATTGAATCCTTCACATTCCACTTCCCAGGAAGTAACACTTGAGGATGATATTGAGGGTTCAGCACCTGATCAGGAGCGTGTATTCCCAACTCGGGCGAACATACGATGGTTTCTCATCTCAGCCGGTGCAGCCATCTTACTCCTTGGGACACTTTTCTTCCGTTATCCGCAGGGACTAGTCGCCCTGTTCAGCACACTGCCAATCTACCTGCAAGGTTGGTTGGTACCCTCGGGTATACCCGCATTGCGTTTGCTGGCAGCCTTATTGGTATTCCAGCCGTTTGCCCTTTTCTTTGGTGTCGTGGGAGCTGCACGCTGGTTGGCGGACCGTTTCGAAGAGAACAATCGCTACGGGGTGGCGCTGCTAATACCTTTATTTTGGACCGTAATTGTCATTGTAATGCTGCTTTTGTACCCCGCCAGACAGGTTTCAGATTTAGCTTGGGCGCTGGTACCTTTATGGGCGCTCGCCGCATGGGAGCTGCAGAGGTACCTGCCGGAAAAAGGAACCAGCCCCATTGCAATCATCCTGGCAAGCTTCGTGTTTATTCTGTTTGTCCTTTTCTGGAACACTCTAATTGCTTTCGATCAGCCGCTTTTTACCTTAGGCGCAGTCACTGTTAATTTTCGGGCGGCGGTGGCAGCGGGCATATTAGCTATGACTGCGCTGACCATCATTCTCGTCTCGTTAGGATGGTCGTGGCGCGTAGCTCGTTTTGGTCTGGTTTGGGGAACAACCGCAGCCTTCGCGCTGTACCTGCTGTCTCTAACCTGGGGAGCCTCCCAACTGCGTCCTAATGAACCGCAAGAGTTATGGGGCCTTGGTCCTGGGGGAGGTCAGGCTGCGCTCTTCGAAACAACCCTGAATGATTTATCGGCAAGGAATGTCGGATATAGACACCAAATTGATATCCTTACAACAGTAGACACGCCTTCCATGCGCTGGGTTTTACGAAATTATCCCCAGGCTCAATTCACCCCTGGTCTCAAGATGGGTGAACTGCCATCTGTGATCATCACCAGGCAGGAAGGTGAAGCGCCCCAACTCAGTACTTCATATCGTGGCCAGGATTTTGTCTGGTGGCAGCAGCCAGGCTGGAGCGGCGTACTCCCCACCCCCATCCTTCCCTGGCTCACTTTCAGGGAAGCGGAGATCAAAAACGAGACCGTGATTTTGTGGGCTCGCAGTGACCTTTTCCCTGACGGCACTCTTGATCTGGAAGAGGATTTATCTGAAGACATACAATAAGATCATGTCAACCGCCGGTTTGGAAATCTTATTCCTCTGAGAGAAATGACACTCGATAGCATGGCAAATAAACCTTTCCCCAAAATCATAACAATCGACGGACCCGCTGCATCCGGCAAATCAACCCTCGGAAAGCGGTTAGCTGATGAATTGGAGTACTTATTCTTCGATACCGGCGTCATGTACCGGGCTGTAACCTGGCTGGCACTGCAGGATGGCTTAGAAATCGAGGATGAAGACCGGATCACACTTCTGGCTGAGGGGACTGACATCGACGTGCGCGCCCCTTCTCTGGATGATGGGCGGCAGAATGACATCCTTGCTGATGGGCGTGATATCACCTGGCAGATACGCCTCCCTGAAGTGGATGCTAATGTATCCCTGGTGTCTTCTTACGGGGGTGTTCGAGATGCTTTAACAATCCAGCAGCGTCGTATCGGGCAGCGCGGCAAGGTTGTCATGGTTGGACGCGATATCGGAACTGTTGTACTTCCAGATGCTGATTTGAAGATCTATCTGGACGCTTCGGCGGAAGAGCGTGCCCGGCGCCGTTACCACGAACAGTGTGAACGCGGCGAAGAATCGGACCAGGCTCAAATTTTAGGAGCCATGCGTAAGCGTGACAAATTCGATTCCACTCGTGCAGTAGCCCCACTGCGAGCCGCACCGGATGCAGTGATCATCTTCTCGGATAACATGGACGCCGATCAGGTTCTCCATACAGCTTTACAACTCGTTCACCAGCGGTCTCTTTAATAGAACACATTCGGAGGGCGTATAATTACAGGGATGACGACCCTCACGCCACAAAAACCGCGCAGCGCCACTATCAAGAACGATAAAACACGTCTACCTCGCCTCACAAGGAGCAGGAGGCTGTTTCGCTCCTTGATCCGCATCGTTTGTCGTTCAGTGCTCTGGCTGCTTGCCGATGTTGAAGCAACCGGCATCGAATACATCCCTCGACATGGACCCGCTCTGATCGTCACAAATCACTTAGGAGACGCCGACGGACTGCTGGTAATCGCATATTCGCCATACCATTTCGATTGGCTGGCAAAATCCGAGCTGTATGACATTCCAATACTTGGTAAAATAATCGACGCATATGGTGTGATATGGATTCACCGCGGCCAGCCGGATCGCGTAGCACTTCGGGCGGCACTTGAGGGACTCGCCGAAGATCGCTGCATCGGAATAGCTCCAGAAGGACGTGAAAGTCTAACGGGTTCACTGGAGGCAGGTACTTTTGGGGCGGCATATCTGGCTCTGAAAGCAGACGTTAAACTGAATCCGGTTACCTTTACAGGTACAATGAATAAACACGTCTACAGCAATATGAAGCGCCTGCACCGCACAAAGATTTCCGTGACATTTGGATTGCCATTTCGACTTGATGCCTACGGAGACCGGCGTACATCAGTGCAGCGCGGCACGCATACCATTATGGAAACGTTAGCAAAACAGCTTCCGCCCAAATACCGGGGCGAATACAAATTTGTTACGGAGATCGGTAATGACGGTTGATGGTCTGGAGCGTCAGCTAATACCTACAGGTCATTATGACCATGCCCGCCTGGAGGGCAGGCGCAGGTTCTTACGATTCCTGTTGAGGTATATTGGGTTTACGCTCCTTGCAAAAATTGACCGCTCTGAGGGCTTGGAAAACGTTCCAGCGGAAGGACCTGCGATTTTAATGATCAACCACATCGCATATATCGATCCAATGATAGTCATGAACGTGCTGCCCCGCAATATTGTTCCCCTGGCGAAAACCGAAGTATATAATTATCCTTTGGTCGGGATTTTTCCTAGGCTGTGGGAGGTTATCCCCGTCCGTCGAGAAGAAGTAGACCGGCGGGCGGTAAAAATGGTCCTGGAGGTGCTGGATGCCGGTGAAACCGTACTGGTCGCGCCAGAAGGCACACGCAGCCCTCAACTGCAGCGAGGCAAAGAGGGTGTGGCGTACCTCGCCACCAGGAGCGGCGCCCCGGTTGTACCTGTGGCAATCATCGGATCAGAAGGTTTCCCCGCCTTGCGCTTCTCATCACCCTGGTCGGGGTCAGGCGCTTACGTGCGGTTCGGAAAACCGTTCGTATACCGGGGTGAATTCCAGCGCGCAAAGCTGGATAAACTGCGCAAGCTGACCGATGAAGCGATGTACCAACTAGCGTCATTGCTGCCTGAGGAGAGACGAGGGGTTTACTCAGATTTATCTCTAGCCACCACGGATACAATCGAGTGGTATTGATTTTTTTTTAAAGATTTTTTCAAATCAAACTTACCCTGATGTTGTTAATGATGCTATAATTTATATATAAATTCCAGCACCGTCGAAACAAAGAGCCTTCAAATGACAGTTCTGATCTCAATCTTTTCCTCCTCGACTTATTTAGATCTGCCTCAAGGTCTATTAGGATGGTCGGGCTGGCTTCTCCTATTAGGGATCAATATCGTCCTGCTGCACATATGGAGAAGGTTCAACAAACCGTGGGGGAAACGACAGAAAATGATGTTCGCTCTCCTGATCCTGAGCGTTCCCTTCACAAGCCTGTTATTTGTTATCCAATTAAAAACAATGGGGTCTGAAGCGATGGTGCTAGCCAACATCCCATGGATGTTGGCTGCTGGTCTATTGGGACCCACACCTGCTGCAGTCATTGCACTTCTGGGTGGGATTTTACAAGCCTTCTGGATCAGCCATAACCTCTTTTCACCACTAGAAGTAGCATTGCTGGCTGTATTGTTCAGCGCCGCAATGGCTCAGCGATACCGAACCGTACCTTTTAGGCTGCTCAGTCACCCATCCATCGCAGCAACCGCACTGGTTATTTTCTACCCATTACTGCACCTGATGGTATCCGTGTTTTCGGCGACTGGGACGCTGTTGGAACGCCTGGATTTCGCCCTCATCAGTCTGTGGGGCGATTCGTTAACCATGGCGATTGGATTGGTTGTTGCGGGACTAGTCGCAGAAGCTGCTGCCAGGATCTGGCAGGTGCTTTGGGGTGGTAACGGGCCATTAATCGCCTCCCCAGCCGAGAAAAGCCTGCTTTCTCGGCTGATTTATTACATGCTGCCGCTTTCGTTTCTGCTGATCTTTGCCCTCATGATGGGAAACTGGATTGTAGCTGGTAATGCAGCCCGCGATATGGTCAAAGCCCGCATGTCGAGCTCCGCAGAAGTGGCATCAAAATACATTTCACATTTCATGGAGACAGGACATAATACGATCTCAATTATCGCCGCAGATCCGCGCCTGCAATCGACAGACTCCAGCGATGTATCTCTTGCGCTGGCAGAAAGAATACGTATTGTACCTTTCTTCCAACAGCTAATCGTTCTAAACACCTCCGGAGAATTGATTGCATCTTATGGGATGGGAGGTTTCACCGATACACAAACATCTACCGACGAAGAATCGGGTATTCAATCAGCTTTGAGTGACTTTACTCCTCAATCCTTCACAGTCGCACCGGGGTCGGGAATGCAGACCGCCCAGATATCGTTCATCGTACCCATAATTGACGAAACCCAGAATGTTACTAGAGTGCTGATTGGCAGGAGCGATTTCTATACTAATCCATCCGCGCAGCCGATTTGGTCCGGTCTGCACAACCTTGCAGATATAGAAGGACAAGGTCTGTTGATCGATCAAGATGGGAATTTCTTGATCCACCCTGACACATCTAAATTATTGACGCCCTATATTGGACCGGTGTCAATGGATGCGGCTTTTTTTGAGTATACGGCTCCTGACGGCACCCGTAACTTGCTTTATTACCAACCAGCATCCCAGCATCCATGGGCTGTAATCATGGCAGTACCATCTCATCAAACACAGCTCCTGGCCTTGGAAATCGCGGCTCCTTTGCTGGTGATGATCGTATTGATTTCCCTTATTGCCGTCCTTGCATTAGTGTTAGGTGTGCGCGTCGTGACAGGGTCCTTGCAGAACCTAGCCCGTGTCGCCGGTCGAATCTCGGAGGGCAGGCTGAATTACCCCTTGTCCACAAAAGGCGCAGACGAGATAGGCCAATTACGACGCTCGTTCGAACAGATGCGTTCAAGCTTGAGAGACCGGCTGGACGAATTAAATCGACTTCTTGCGGTAAGCCAGGGAGTTGCATCCAGCCTTGAATTCTCAACGTCTGTGAAACCTGTGCTGGAAGCCGCCTTATCCATGGGAGCGAGTTCCGCGCGTGTTGTACTTAGACCTTCTGTCCTCCCCGAGTTAGAAGACGTACCTTCGGAACCAATTACTTATGAAATGGGACCAGCTCGCAATATGTATAAGGAGCTGGACGAACAAATTCTATACTTCATCGGGCAGCAAGAACAGTTAGAGCGTCTGGTCCTACCTGATTTGAAACGCCCGCGTTTGTTCAACTTATCATCTGACTCTCCCAATCCTGCTTCGTTATTGGCCGTTGCGCTGCGCTATGAAAGCATGTATTACGGAGTCCTGTGGATTGCTTACGATGAGTTTCATGATTTCTCCGAGGAAGAAGTGCGTTTTATAGTGACCCTTGGAGGTCAAGCTGCACTGGCAGCAACCAATGCCCGGCTGTTCCAGCAATCGGAGATCGAACGACAGCGGCTTGAAGCGATCTTGGCCTCCAGTCCTGACCCAGTATTGGTTTCCGACCAGCATAACTGTCTGCTGTTGGCGAACCCTGAGGCATGGCAGGTCCTTGGTCTTGGCACACAAACCGATGAAGGTCAGCCCATCGAGGAAGTGATCTCAGAAAAGGAACTCATAAACCTGATGCGCTCATCATCCACCGAAGCGCAATCGAAGGAGATTACCATGCCCGATGGTCGGGTCTATCTAGCCACAGCCACTTCAGTGCTAGCCAAAGACCAGCGTGTTGGGCGAGTTTGCATCTTGCGTGACGTCACGGCTTTTAAAGAATTGGATGCATTAAAATCAGAATTCGTCAATACGGTGAGCCATGACCTTCGATCCCCTCTGACTTTAATGCGCGGCTATGCCACTATGCTGGAAATGGTCGGAGAGCTGAATGAACAACAGAACAGCTACGTTGAGAAAATTGTAAGCGGCGTTGAAAGCATGTCGCGCCTGGTCAACAACCTGCTGGACTTAGGTCGTATTGAAGCCGGAATTTCCCTGCAGTTAGATTTAGTATCTGCAAACGAAATTATCGAGCATGTAGTTGCTGCATTGAGACTGCAAGCTGTACAAAAAAGGATAGATCTAACAACAGAAATCCCAGAAGATTTTCTCCCACAGATCGAAGCCGATCAAGCGCTTCTCCAGCAAGCTCTTCATAACCTGGTTGAGAACGCCATTAAATTTACACGTCCGGACGGAAAAGTAGCAGTCAGTGTGAGAGCTGACCGGCACGATGTGGTTTTCAAGGTGAGTGATAATGGTATCGGGATTTCGCCAATGGACCAACAGCACTTATTCGAAAAATTCCACCGCGTCACACAAACGGGTAGCGAAGACCGCCGGGGAAGCGGGTTGGGTTTAGCCATTACAAAGTCCATCGCAGATCGCCACCGGGGTCGAGTTTGGGCAGAAAGCCAGCTGGGAAAGGGGAGTACGTTCTATCTGGAAATCCCTCTTTGACAACCTGCCAGCGATTCTTGAAAAGTGAGATGATTCTTAACATTACGCCCGCGACCTTGACCAAACTGGACATATTTAGATATAATTTGCCTACGTATTAAAATACTTGGAATGAAACGGAAAGCGCCAGAAGGAGGATTTCTCGCGCTTGTCTTTATTTGTCTATTAATAGTGCGTTTATTCTGTTTAATTCCCCCGGAAATCTTGGGCTACACTCATAACCATTTCAACATAAGCAGCGCGTTTACCCATCCCACAATCAATCAGGGACAACAAACCTGTGATAGGGAAAAACACGTTCCGCTTTAGGAGGCTTCTACGTGGAAACCAAAGGATTAACAACCCTGCGTATCAGTTTAGCTTCACCGAAGACAATTCGCAACTGGTCATATGGCGAGGTGCTTAAACCTGAGACGATCAACTACCGTCGTCTTCGTCCCGAAAAAGATGGGTTATTCTGCGAAGCGATTTTTGGACCTACGCGAGACTGGCAGTGCTACTGCGGCAAGTATAAAAACATCCGCTACAAAGGAATCGTTTGTGACAAATGTGGGGTAGAAGTAACCCGTTCATCTGTCCGCCGAGAGCGAATGGGGCATATTGACTTATCCGCACCAGTCGCCCATGTATGGTACACACGCCGAATTCCCTCTTACCTCGGTTTATTGTTGGACATATCTCGTCGTAATCTAGATCGCGTTCTTTATTTTGCGCAATATGTGATAACCCATGTTGATGAAGAGGCGCGCGAAAAAGCGCTTAAGCGACAAGAAGACAAGATTGCGCTGACGGAACATGAACAAGCCGCCAAGCTCAACGCCCGGATTGCAGAGGCTAGGGCTATCAGCGAAAAAAGGTTGGAAGACTTATCCCAAAGTGGAATCGAAATCGACAATCATTACGACGAGATGATCGCCGAAAGACTCGAACCTACCATCAAAGCCGGTCAGCGGCTAGAGGGTATGCTTAGCGAATCGTTAGGAGAGGAATCCCGCACCCCGATCCACTTCCCAGATTCGGATCAAGTTATCGCCAATGCTGGTGAAACCATAACAAACCAACATCTCAGCGAAGTCCAAGAGTTTGTAAAGATGCGGCTTGAGGAGTTAGAAGACGAACTTAAAGAAGAAAAGGGAAAGAAGCACGAGGAAATCCGAATTGAAATAGAAGAAATTCGCGCAGAAACAGATCTAAATATAGAAGAGCTGCGCAACCAGCACGAGGATCAATCCAGCGAAGATAGAGAGGAGAATATCCGCCTGCGCAACGAATTGGTAGATCTCCAGCCACTTACATTTATAGGCGAGAGCCGCTACCGGGACCTGAGAGCTCGCTTGGGGCAGGTATTTCAAGCTGACATGGGTGCGGAGGCTTTTTTCAACATCCTAAAACGGTTGGACCTTGACAAACTGTCTGAAGAATTGTGGCACGAAGTACGTACATCGCGCAGCAAACAGAAACGCACAAAAGCGACTAAACGTCTGAAAGTCGTCGAAGCATTCCGGCGCTCGGGCAATCGTCCCGAGTGGATGATCTTAACGGTTTTGCCGGTTATTCCACCCGACCTCCGTCCTATGGTTCAGCTAGATGGTGGTCGCTTCGCCACGTCCGATCTGAACGACCTATACCGGCGCGTGATCAACCGCAACAACAGACTTAAACGGCTATTAGAATTGGGCGCACCGGACGTTATTGTCCGCAATGAAAAGCGCATGCTTCAAGAAGCTGTTGACTCGTTGATCGATAATTCCCAACGGGGTAAGGCAATCTCAAGGCGAGGCCGCCGAGAACTTAAATCTTTAAGCGACATGCTCAAGGGCAAGAAAGGGCGTTTCCGCCGCAATCTCCTGGGTAAACGCGTCGATTATTCAGGACGGTCTGTAATCGTTGTTGGTCCTACCCTGAAACTGTACCAGTGCGGGCTGCCCAAGGAGATGGCTCTCGAATTATTTCGACCGTTCGTTATTTCCCGCCTGGTGGCGCACAATTATGCCGCTAATGTGAAAGGGGCCAAACGGTTCATCGAGCGAAATCGCCCAGAGGTGTGGGAGGTACTCGAAGAGGTCATTAAGGAACGACCGGTTTTACTCAATCGAGCTCCTACGCTCCACCGTCTCGGCATACAGGCATTTGAGCCCATCCTGATTGAGGGAAGTGCCATCCAGCTTCATCCTCTGGTTACAACAGCATTCAACGCAGATTTCGATGGCGACCAAATGGCTGTACACATACCTCTCTCCCAAAAAGCTATATTGGAAGCGAGATCGTTAATGCTCTCCTCTAAGAACCTGCTGAAACCGGCTGACGGAGAGCCCATCATCAGCCCCTCCAAGGATATGGTTTTGGGTGTGTATTACCTCACTAAAACCGATAACGTGGAACCAACGGGAAATGGGCGTGTATACGCCACAATGGATGAAGTTGAACTGGTGTATAGTTTGAAGATTGTTAATTTACACACCAGAATTCGACTGAAGACCTCCACCTGGTATGATGAACAGGGCAGCCGTATGGCCGAACCAGAAGAACGACTGATTGATACGACTGTTGGACGAGTGATCTTTAACCGCATCCTCCCTACAGAAATCCGCTTCGTCAATTTGACTTTAGAAAAAGGAGGACTGAAAGACCTGGTGGCTGATGTGTACGAAATTTGTGGTGGAGAAACAACGACCGATACCGTGGATGCGATAAAAGATATCGGCTTTAAATATGCCACCAAATCCGGCTACTCCCTGTCTGTATCCGATATCACCATTCCTGCAACAAAGTCGGACATCATCAACGACTCGCTCAAATCGGCTGAAGAAGTGATGCGCGACTTCCGCCGCGGGTTGTTAACCGAACAAGAACAGAATGAGCGGGTGATAGAAATTTGGCAGGACACTACCTCCGATGTCGCCCAGGCGGTAAAAGAGGCCATGGATCCAGACGGCAACCTGTCTGCTCAGGCTCTATCAGGTGCCACAAAGGGTGGTTTCGGACCGATCTCACAGTTGGCAGGGATGCGCGGTTTGATGGCTGACCCTTCAGGTCGAATTATTCCGCTGCCCATCCGCTCCAACTTCCGTGAAGGCTTGACCGCCCTAGAGTATTTCATCTCAACCCATGGCGCCCGTAAGGGTCTTGCAGACACGGCTTTGCGCACCGCGGATGCAGGATATCTAACACGCCGGTTGGTAGATGTAGCCCAAGACCTCATCATAAACGAAGAGGATTGTGGAACAATAGACAGCATCTTAATCCGGCGCTCTGATGATGTCGCCGGGCAGTCAATAGGCAGCCGGATTTTCGGTCGTATGACATCCGAAAAGGTGATTGATCCGGAAACCGGAGAAATCCTGGTAGAACGGAACGAGTTGATAGATAAAAAAATGGTGCGTCGAATATCCGCTTCAAATGTCGAAGAGATCAGAGTGCGTTCACCTCTCACATGCGAGCTGACGCATGGAATCTGCGCTAGCTGCTACGGCATGGACCTGGGTCGGGGGGAGATGGTTGAAATCGGCACCGCGGTCGGGATTGTAGCTGCCCAGTCGATTGGAGAGCCGGGAACTCAGTTAACGTTGCGCACATTCCATACCGGTGGCGTGGCATCAGTTGGAGATATCACGACCGGTCTACCCCGGGTAGAGGAACTGTTCGAAGCTCGAAAAACCCCCAAAGGTGAGGCGGTTGTGGCGGAGATCGGAGGATTAGTGTACATCGAACAATCCGACCGTTACAGCGACCTGCGTGTTGCCCGTATCGAACACAGCGAGATGATCAACGATGAGTACGATTTACCCGCGGGTTGGACAATCGCAGTGGAAGATGGCGATGAGGTTGAAAAGGACAACGTGATTGCCTTTCTGGACGAGGAGGCGTCTATTACAGCTCAAAATGCAGGTCGTGCTCGTATTGAGACCCGTGATAGCAGTGAAGACGGAAACGACAACGGCGATAAGGTGATCGTTTCTTACGAGTTGCGCGAAGAAGTTGAATATGATCTTCCAACCAGTGCTCGCCTGCTGTATAAGGATGGGGACCGGGTGGAAGCTGGAGAACCAATCACGGAAGGATCATTAAATCCCCACACCATTCTGCGCATCCAGGGACGCAACCCCTGCCAGGTGTACTTAATGTCAGAAGTACAGAAGGTTTACCGGTCCCAAGGTCAGAACATTAACGACAAACACTATGAGGTCATTATCCGAAAAATGTTATCGAAGGTGCACATCATCCGACCAGGCGATTCCAGTTACCTGCCCGGAGATGAGGTGGACTATCTTGAATTGAGGCGGGTCAATGATGAGCTGCTCGCCGAGGGGAAACTCCCTGCTGAGTACCAGGAAGTACTCTTAGGGATCACCAAGGCATCTTTGAGCACAGAGTCGTTCCTTTCAGCCTCTTCATTCCAGCACACAATCAAGGTCCTGGCGAATGCAGCAATTTCGGGTAAAGAGGATTTGCTGTACGGCTTGAAAGAAAACGTTATCATCGGCAAACTCATACCAGCAGGCAGCGGTTTCAGCCAAGGACGCATAGCAATCGAGCAGAACCCGCCTGAGCTGGAGGCAATTGCAGTAGTTGAAGAACTTGATGAGGTTGGGGTAATTGAAGCAGTCCCTGAAAGTGAAAAGGAAGAAGATTTAACGGATTTGGAACTTAGCGTGGCGGATTAATCAGTCCTAGGATAAACTCTACACTGCTGTCTAAAAAGCACCGCAGCAATCCACCAGGTGCCCAGCACTTCTCGATAAACTCGTGATTTTGAACGCCAAATTCTGAGTGCCGGGCACCTTTCACAGCCCCTTCTAATAACACATTGCTATCAGTTTCTGGGAACAAATTTTATACACTTGACGTCCTTGAAAAGATATGGAAAACCAAGATCTTTCAGTAACCCAGCCGGCGAGCTCGGAATCAGAGCAGACGAGTCCTTCCGGAGTTGAACCCAGCGATTCTCCACCGCCTGGCAGTAAATTAGGTAAACCCTGGCTGTGGGCTATCATTTTCGCCCTCATTCTCGCATTTACGGTGACAATTGGGTCTGTGGCGGGTTACCAGTCCGGAAATCTGGTCAGACACGAGAATGTATCCGACCAATCCAAGGTTCAAATCCAGGAACAGTACGATCTTGGTCTTCAAGACCTGGAAGCGGGAAATTATGAGGTTGCTCTTCAGCGCTTCGAATACGTGCTCGCTCAGGATCCTAATTTTCCAGGCATAACCGAGCAAATGGCAGCGACTATGCAAGTGCTATACTCAACCGCAACGCCGATTCCCAAAGCACCGACAATAACAGCAACACCAACTCGCGATCCCCGTCCGGTTGAAGACCTATTTAACCAGGCTTTGTCGCTCATCTCAAACCAGGATTGGAGCAAGGGTATCGACACTTTGATCTCTCTGCGTAAAGAGGATTTAAGTTATCAGGTCGCCAGGGTAGATGGTTTGCTTTATATTGCCCTCAGAAATCGAGGCGTGGGGAAAATTCTAAAAGAGAGCAACCTGGAAGGCGGCATTTACGATCTTGCCCTGGCAAATAAATTTGGCCCCCTTGATGCAGAAGCCTCCTCCGCTCGTGAGTGGGCTCGTTTATTCATTATTGGATTGAGCTTTTGGGAAGTGCACCCCGAGCAAGCCGTTTACTACTTCAGCCAGGTAGCAGCCGCAGCGCCTTATCTGCGTGATGCTTCGGGTTGGACGGCTAACGACCGCTACCGGGCAGCGTTGATCCAGTACGGGGGCTTTCTGGCACACAGAGACAACTGGTGTGCTGCTCAGACCCAGTATGACCTAGCCATGGCAATTCGCCCCGATGAATCATTACTAGCATTAGCAACCCAGGCAGCCGAAATGTGTTCGCCTTCCACACCAACCCCATCCGTAACTGGGACCACTACTATCACCCCAACGATTACCAACACGCCCCCGCCTTTTATAACACCTACACCTAGCGCGACTCAGGGCATTTTACCCACGGATACCCCTACTGCGACGCAGGAGGCTCCCCCAACAACAGAAGTGCCACCAACAACAGAAGCGCCGCCAATAACAGAAGTTCCCCCCACGGAAACACCAATTCCTACAGCTACGACCGGAGAAACCCCTGATCCTCCACCTGGTGATGGATAATAATCCGCAATCCGCGTCGAGGGGTCGCCGCAAAGATAGCCAAATGACCACCAACGATCAAAAAAAACAAATCCTGAACCGGTCTTTTATTATTAAGATCCTGCTGGTCTTAGTCGTCTTGAGCGTCGCCTGTGTGGCAGGTCTGGCATCCTATGTCACTGTCCGAGAACTGGTTATCCGTTGGCCCAGGTCGGGTCTAAGCTCTTCTCCATCCATCAAGAGCGCATCCGGCACTCCAGAACTGGATGAAGGTGGAAATCCTATCTATGACGAAGGTGCGCCTGGACTCGATCAGGCACTTATCGACCCGTCGCTTACACAATGGGATGGAGCCAGCCGCGTGACCATCCTGCTGCTTGGATTGGATTATCGTGACTGGGCAGCAAACGAGGGACCATCCCGCAGCGATACTATGATCTTATTGTCGCTGGACCCGCTGACGAACAGCGCCGGAATGCTTTCCATCCCGCGCGATTTATGGGTGTCCATCCCGGGTTATCAGCATGGCAAGATCAACACGGCTCATTATTTGGGCGAAGCTTATAAACTACCCGGCGGCGGTCCTGGTCTGGCTGCGAAGACTGTCGAGCAGCTTTTAGGCGTTCCGATCAATTATTACGCCCAGATTGATTTTGATGCCTTCGTTCGCTTCATCGATGAAATCGATGGTATCAAGGTGGATGTGCCCGAAAAGATAAGAATCGATTTGCTCGGCACAGGATTCAAGACCAAAAAGACGCTGCAGCCCGGCGTCCAAAGACTTCCAGGGGAGTGGGTACTGGCATACGCCCGTGCTCGTTATACGGAAGGCGGGGATTTTGACCGCGCTTTCCGCCAGCAGCAGGTCATCATGGGGATTCGTGATCAAATCCTGAGCTGGGAGTTGCTGCCCACGCTGATCAAAAAAGCTCCCACGCTTTATAAAGACCTATCATCAGGTATCAACACCAATCTCGGACTGGACGAGATCATCAAGCTGGCTTTATTGGCACAATCCGTCCCAGAAGAGAACATCCAAAAAGGACTCATCGGCAAGGATGCGGTCTTGTTTGCTACATCACCAGATGGACTAAGCATCCTTATCCCGCTTCCTGATAAAATACATCTCCTGCGAGATCAGATTTTCACGACTTTTGGTCTCGGTCCAGAAACATCCGGGAACTCCCAAGAAAGGATGCAGGCGGAAGGAGCTAAAATCGCCCTGTACGACGGCACCGGAATCCCCGAAATCCTGCCTCGTACAGAAGAATACCTGCGCAGTCAGGGAGCGAACATCGTGCAGTCGTCACCTGCCAGCCAGCCATACGCGGCGACAAAAATAGTAGACCACACTGGTAACCCTCACACGCTGAATTACTTTGCCGAATTAATGGGCATTAAAACATCAAATATTCACAGTCAATTCGACCCCAACAGTCCGGTGGACGTTGAAATCTTCCTCGGCAGCGATTGGGCAAACAGCAACCCAATACCTTAAGACGGCATTCCATTGCCGCCACTTATGGCAGGTGTGCAACCTGCTTCATATGAACCACCAACCAAAGAATGAATATCAAGGCGGGTATTCACCCGCGTTTTCTTCTCTTCTGATAAAATTATAGTTATCAGATCATTGCGCTATACCAAGAGATTATCCTTTAAAATGTGAGGGTATTTTATGTGTGGACGATTTTCACTCACCGCCGACCCAGATCAACTGCGGAAGATTTTCCCATGGCTGACAGTACCCGACGAATTGCAGCCCCGCTACAACGTCGCTCCAAGCCAGCCCGTCGCAGCAGTCCCAAACGACGGCAAGAACCAGCTTGACTTTTTCGTTTGGGGGCTGATACCATTCTGGGCAAAAGACCCCAAAATCGGCAGCCGTATGATAAACGCGCGCGCCGAAACAGTGGACCAGAAACCGTCTTTCAAAGCCCCATTTCGCCGCCGGCGCTGCCTGATACCGGCAAACGGATTCTATGAATGGCAGCGCCAACCCGGAAGCAAGACAAAAACCCCGATGTATGTCACGCTGGATTCGGGGAAGCCTTTCTTCCTTGCGGGGTTGTGGGAGACCTGGCAATCTTCCGATGGTTCCGAGATCCCCTCCTGTACGATCATAACTTGCGAACCTAATGAATTGATTCGCGAAATTCACAACCGTATGCCGGTTATCTTGCCGGAAGAATCTTACCAGCTCTGGTTGGATCCAGGAGAACCAGATTCAAACCAAATTAAAGCCCTGCTGCGTCCGTACCCGGCAGAAAACATGAGCGCCTATCCAGTCTCAAAGCTGGTCAACAATCCCGCCAACGACACTGCAGCATGCATCCAGCCGCTTTGAACCCGCCAGTCAGGTCACAGAGAAATCAAATGCTGATGTTGGTTCGGTATCAACTCCAAAATCGCAAGATCGATAGAAACGTGTTTATCTTGTTATGTTCCTGAAAAAAATACGGACCACAATTCAATCAGTCCATCAAAGGGTGAACCATCGCAGCGGTGGTGTTGTGGATATCATCCTCACAGCCGGGAAGAGTTTCGATGAGCAGCACGGCGCAGAGGCAGCAGCCAGTATTTCATATTACAGCCTCTTTTCAATGTTCCCATTGCTGCTTTTCCTGGTTTCAATATTAGGGTTTTTCATTAATAAAATCGGGGCGCCGATAGAAATCGCCGAGCTAATCACGCAGGCGATCCCAATTTCACGCGATTTGGTTTACAACAACCTGATTCAAATACTCAATGCCCGCAACCTTGGCGGAATTATAGGTATCATCGGCTTGATGTGGGCAGCTTCGAGCGTTTTTATCACCGTATCACGTAATATCAACCGAGCCTGGTCAGATGCCAGCGTAAGAAATGTGATCCAAAACCGCCTCGTGGCTTTCACGATGATCGTCATTCTGCTCGTCTTGACTGGGGGCTGGATTGCCTCCACCGTTTTGTTCAGCCTGGTTCCCAAAATCGTGATTCCCTTCTTCGGAGAAATAGATATTTTTCAAACCCAGACGTGGAATTATCTATCCAATCTGTTACCCTGGAGTCTCGCATTCCTGATCCTTCTAGGTCTCTATTTTTGGATACCGAACACCCAAGTTAAGTGGAAAGAAGCATTTTGGGGCGCATTAACTGCCAGCATCGCCTTGAATTTAGCAACCCGGGTCTTCACCTGGCTTATGAGCAGTGGGTTGGCAGCTTTCGATATACTTTACGGCTCACTAGGTACCGCTCTTGCACTGCTGACCTGGGTATACATCAGCGCATTGATCATCCTCATTGGAGCACACATCAGCTCTGCAATCGCCCAAGTCAAACGTAAAAGCAATCATCCAACGGGTCAATCAACCTGAGTAATAAATTGTGAATATAGTGGATCAAATCCTACCAACACGTTTTATGACCCACTCTCTAAATGCTGCCCCGTGGGGTCAGCGCGCCGCCAGAATCATGGCTGCCGCTATCCAGGCAGTGGAACCCGGCGCCGCAGTGGCGCAGTATATGCGACTTGAGGACGAACGTTTAATCATCTCTGAGCAAGTATATAACCTAAATAAATACCGGCGCATTTTTTTAATCGGGGCAGGTAAAGCTGGTGCACCAATGGCAGGCACTGCCGCCGAAATTCTCGGGCCGCGTCTAAACGGGAGCATCATCATCGTCAAAGAAGGTCATACCGGCTCGTATATATTACATGATGTGGATTATGGAAAAACGATTAACGCCCACGCACCTAAACACACGGAAGTGATAAGAATCCTAGAAGCCGGTCACCCACTGCCCGACGAGCGAGGTGTCACCGGCGCCCAGCAGATTGAAGATTTGCTATCAGGCACACAGCCAGATGATCTGGTGATCTGCCTGATCTCGGGAGGCGGCTCGGCGCTGCTGGTCTCCCCCTCTCCAGGTATAACGTTGGATGACATGCAGGAACTGACCTCCTCCCTACTTGCAAGCGGAGCGAATATCAATGAGATCAACGCCCTGCGCAAGCATCTTGACCGGGTGAAAGGCGGTGGGTTAGCCGGCATGGCTGCTCCAGCAGCGGTGGCAACGCTTATCTTATCCGATGTCATCGGGGACCCCCTTGATGTGATCGCCTCAGGACCAACAGTTCCAGACCCGTCCACATATGAGCAGGCTTATCAAATTCTAGAGAGATACGACTTATTGGATCGAGTCCCTCGTTCAATCACTACGCGCTTAAAAAAAGGTCAGCGCGGCGAACTTCCTGAAACCCCCAAACCCGGAGACCCAGTATTTGAGCGCGTGCAAAACGTTATTATTGGCAGCAATATCCAGGCTGCCGGGGCGGCGGTTAGCCAGGCACAGAAGGAAGGGCTGCATACACTGCTCTTGACAACCTGGCTGCAGGGTGAGGCGCGCCAGGCAGGTCGTTTCTTAGCCGCTGTCGGGCGCCAGATCAACGCCGACAACCAGCCCGTCGTACGCCCAGCTTGTGTAGTAGCTGGCAGTGAAACTACCGTGACCATAAAAGGTGACGGTCTCGGCGGTCGCAACCAGGAAATGGCTTTGGGCGCTGTGTCCGAACTCGCTGGTCTGCCAGACTCAGCTCTGATCACATTAGCCACCGACGGCGGTGACGGTCCCACCGATGCCGCCGGCGCGGTCGTCACAGGCGAAACCCAATACCAGGCACACCAGATGGGATTAAGCCCGGATGATTTTTTAGCGCGCAACGATGCCTACAATTTCTTCGAACCGCTAGGTGATTTGCTCAAACCCGGGCCCACACATACCAACGTAAACGATCTGGCTTTCTTATTTGTGTGGTAATAAACAAAATTTATAAAAATTGAAGGTAACTGACTCATGGCAAACCAACTGCCCCTGGTACTCGTAACCCACACCTTGCCTGATGGCTGGCTGGATTCCCTGCATGGTCGCTGCCGTACTATTATTGGTCCCAAGGACGCCACAGTGCTCGCACCCGAATTGAAAGCTCATCTAAGCCAAGCTGATGGTCTCTACACGCTGCTCACGATCCGGGTGGACGAGGACATCCTGGATAAAGCCCCAAACTTGCTTGTGATAAGCAATATGGCGGTCGGAGTGGATAATATCGACTTGCAGGCGTGCACCCGCCGCGGTATTCCGGTCGGTCACACGCCCGGGGTGCTGACCGAAGGGACCGCTGATCTGGCAATGGCGCTTCTACTGGCTGCCGCCAGGCGCTTGGACGAAGCCAACCATGACGCCAGGCATGGTCTCTGGAAGACCTGGTCTCCGACTGGCTGGCTGGGAGCGGATCTACTCGGCGCTACATTGGGAATTGTCGGCATGGGAAAGATCGGCACCGCTGTGGCGGAGCGTGCCAGAGGCTTTGGTCTGCGCATCGTTTACAACGATTCCTGTCCTAATCAAGGTGCAGAGTCTCGCTTTGGGGCAAGCTGCCTTTCGTTAGAGGACTTACTTATAGAAAGCGATTTCGTCAGCCTGCATGTACCGCTAACCGGGAAGACGCGCGGCTTGATCGGTGAAAAAGCGCTGCGGTTGATGAAACCCAACGCTATACTGGTCAACACCTCGCGTGGAGCGGTAGTGAATACCGCTGACCTGCTGCTCGCGCTGCGTGAGGGTTGGATCGCTGCCGCAGCACTCGATGTGACGGATCCTGAACCTTTGCCCCCTGAACACCCCTTATACAAACAGCCCAATTGTCTCATCACCCCCCATATCGGTTCTGCTACCTGGAACACGCGCCGGCGCATGGCAGAACGCGCCTGCGAAAATTTGCTCGCCGGTCTGGCGGAAGAATGCCTGTCATTCTGCGCCAATCCGGAGGTTTATTCAAGGGAGTAAAGACAACTTACCCGCACAATCCCCATTTCGACTACCAAACGCCGGTTATAGACCGGCTTTGAGCGGTTTTACCAAGGCTCTAAGGGAGCCGGCGTCCCCCGTCTCAAACACTGTATACCAGTTATCGACCTGCAGCGAGTTATAGACTCTGAAGTGAAGCCGTCCAACTAAATATACAGTCGATCTCTATCCACTTCCATTCGCAAAATGCGCAACTCCTCATCCGTGGGGGATGGGTTTTTTTCTACTTGGTCAGCCAACAACAGCTCGAATCCGGTAAAATCCAGCACCTGCTCGACAGTAAAACCCGGCTGGGTTGCCAGCAGAATCATGCGTTTGCTCTCAGGATGATATCCCATCAGCGCCAGATTGGTGACCACGCGGTAAGGACCAGTGCCGGGTGGCAATCCTGCGGTCTCGCGCGCTCCAGGACCATCCAGAAACCCCGGTGTGGTGATGAAATCCAGTTGCTCCACAAATCGCTTGCGATCGTGGCGCATAATGGCGATCGTCTGCCAGCAATGCGAGCCGACGTCGTTGCCGCCGCCGCTGCCGGGCAATCGCACTTTGGGATGGTAATAATCTCCGATCACTGTGCTGTTCAGGTTGCCGTACGGATCGATCTGCGCACCACCCAGGAATCCGTATTCAATAAAACCGCGCTGGGCGGTCTCGACGATGTCGCAAATTCCTGAAGCGGCTACCGCCCGGTGGAAAGTGGCCTCCCCCCCCACACATGTCGGGAGCTCTTCCAAAATTGCCCCCGTACCGCCGAACTCGAAGACCGTCACCAGGTTGGGGGCGTGCATTTTTTGCGCCAGCGATGCAGCCAGCATCGGTATGCCGGTGCCAATAAATGCGGTGGTGTTATCCGTCATCAGCCGTGCTGCCGTGCATATCAGCATTTCTGCCGGATTGTAATTACTACCTGGCATCTCAGTTTGGCTCATCATCGCTCAATCCCTCCTCAATCCCTGCAGGTGGTCAGGTCCGATCAATTCCAGGTAATCGCTGTGGTCCTGCACGCCATAGATATATTGCTCGAGATATTCCTGAGTGGTCTCCGGCTCTTTGGAAGCAGCCACCCACTCACGGATCTGGTCTTCATCGCGGCGATACAGATAGCACATTTCGCCAGGATGGGAGCCAAAGGGGGCTTCTACCACCGCGTCAACCAGATAGTAAGGGATGATGGTCCTGTCCGGTTGGGAGCGGAATACTTCTGTGTCAACGATCTCCTCAGTGCTGAGGATCAACCTTTTCGAGGCGCGCGCCAACTCAGCCGCAAACCCGCTGATGCCGTCTATCTGAGCATTGCCGAACTTATCTGCCCGGTGGACGTGGATCAAGCCCACGTCGAGCACCAGTGCCGGAACTAAACATATTGGGTCACCAGTAAATGGGCATTTGACCACTTTGGCGGCGCTGTATTTCATCGTATCTGTGCCCAGCATCGAGCGCACCGGTATAAAAGGAACGCCCATAGCAGTTGCTTTGAAACGCCAGGCTATGGCTGCATTGCTCCAATCCACAACCTTTTCCACCCGACCGCTTTCGACTTCCCTTCTCAAACAGTTGGACACACCGTACAGCTCCAATCCAATATAGGTGATATCAAGAGCTTTCACAAGCCCGGCAGCCAGGAGCATATCCAGTTCGAACACTCCCTGCCCGGCTATGCGCAGGTCCTTAATGCCCTGGCGCACGATTTCGTTTGTGAGCGACATCGGGCAGCGAACTGTTCCGTACAGCTCTGTACCGATGTAATCCCCATCATTAATTAACCGGTGTACGGCTTCCGCTTCTGTTTTACGTTTGTCCACCAAACCTTTTGGTTTCTGCCGGTTCCATTCACGAAAACCGTTGATGTCCGGCGGCTGGATCAGTTCCCCGAGACCAGTTTGAATAACTTCCATCCTTAATCCTCCAATAAAAGTGGGGGGTTTTGCATTCCAAGATAATCAGCAAATACCCCTCCTGTATACCAGGTATAAATCAAGATCTTCTGATTTATCTCAGCCAGGAATATTTAATCCGCAGGCAATCTACAGCAGATCACACTTATCAGACATATAATGCCAGAAATTTGAAAGCAAATATCCCATCAAAAATACCCTGTACGAATGACAGTGATAATCCCACAACAACCAATATCACACATACACACACTAAGAACAGCACCAGGCAGCTAAACACTACCCAAAGACAGGTGTTGCTCTTGCGCGGCTGGGTTTCAACTGTTTGCGGCGCCTGGTACGTTTGTGGAGCCGGCGCAGGTTCTGGTTGAATTACCAGTTCGGGTTCCAGCTCGGAGGCAGGTTCTTCGGGAACCCATTCTTGTGCATCCAGTTCAGGAGGGGCTTCCTCTAAGGGGGGGGCGATTACTATCTCAGTTGATGAAATATCTTCTGATTCAGGTCTTGGCGCGCCGCACTGCTGGCAAAATTCCACATCATCAGGTATTCCCGCGCCGCAGTTGCTGCATGTTATCATGGCTAACTCCTTTCGATGTTCAACTATATAAGGTAAAAGGCAAGGTTTCATTCCATTTATCTTGACAAAAAGTAGGGTAAACCGCAAGTGTTTTACATCACCAAATCTTTGTGACTTTATATCGAACGTGCGGTCCTATATGATAACACGCGCCTGTCTAAAAAGCACCAAAGCATACCGCCAGTTGCCCGGCGCTTCTCGATAAACTCGTGATTATGAGTATCTTAATCTAAGTGCCGGGTTCCATTTAGGATAACCACGTGCTTGTTCTGGAAAAATTGGGCTATAATCTACCAGCATAAATTGTAAAAAAAAGGAACATTCCATTCTAAAAACAGGAGGTTACTTATGGTAGAAACCCCCTCCAGTATGGTTCCATTAGGAACAACCGCACCCGATTTCAGCCTTCCAGACACCGTGTCCGGCAAAATGATGAGCCTGGACGAATTGAAATCAGATCAAGCTACCGTCGTAATGTTCATTTGCAATCACTGCCCGTTTGTTAAGCACGTGCAGGCACAATTGGTCGAACTGACAAATGATTACCAACCAAAGGGTGTATCATTCATCGCCATCAATTCCAACGACGTGAACAGTTATCCCGAAGATTCCCCCGATAATATGAAGAAAGTCGCCGAGCGCATGGGCTACGGGTTCCCTTACCTGTACGATAAAACCCAGGACGTAGCGAAGGCGTACAAGGCTGCCTGCACACCTGACTTCTATATCTTCGATGGAGAATTGGAGCTGGTCTACCGGGGACAGCTTGATGACTCACGCCCGGGCAGCAGGATTCCGGTTACAGGCGAAGACATGCGCGCCGCATTGGATAATGTCCTGACCGGTGAACCGGTCAGCCCACAGCAAAGACCGAGCGTGGGCTGCAATATCAAGTGGAAGTATTAATGGAGTTGAATTTCAGCGCTTTAAAAGTGCATCGCACCACTATTTCTGTATGTAATGGCGCGTGTACGAGCCCAGGTTCCTTAAAATCGGGGCTAACTCCCCCAAATGATCCAGGGCGCGTTTACAATTGAGCGCCTGGGCATGCCCACCAAAATCGACGTAGAACATGTAATCCCACGGCTGCCCCGGGATTGGGCGCGATTCAATTTTCGTCAGGTCGATATCCCGCAGGGCAAAAACGCTGAGTGCCTTGAATAGCGCTCCAGGTTTGTTTACCAGGTTGAATACAATAGAAGTCTTATATTCATTTTGCTCCGGATCGTAAGCCGCGTACGGCTCTTTCGCCAGAGCCAGGAAGCGTGTGAAGTTGGCTGGGTCATCCTCCATGTGTTCGCTCAAAATCTGGAGTTCATAAACATCAGCAGCGCGTTTGGATGCAAGCGCGGCAGCCGATTTATCCCCCAGATCGCGCACCAAACGAGCACTGCCGGCAGTATCAACTTCAGCAACCTGCTCCACACCCAACTTGAACAGGTTTGCTTCGCACTGCGCAAGAGCCTGGGGGTGCGAATGGACGCTGCGGATATCCTCCAGGCGTACTCCGGGCAGAGCCAGCAAACAGTGGCTTACTCGCAAGAAATATTCGCCCACGATATTTAGATCGTAGCGCAGCATCAGATCATAATTACGATGAATGCTGCCGGCAAGCGAATTCTCGACCGGAATTAAGCCATGTGATGTTTGACCCTCATCTACCAACCGGAAGACATCCTCAAAGGTCTGGCACGGAAGAGTGTTTACTACGCTGCCGAAATATTCATAGGCTGCCAGCTCGCTGTACGCGCCATGTTCACCTTGAAATGCGATTAATTTATTTTCCACGTCCAGCGCCAATCCTAATCTACTCCTCATCATCGGAAATACTCTTAACCACGAACTGGGTTACTTCACCGGTCGTTAAAGTGCGCTGTCCGGGTGCTGCCAGATCAATTGTCACATTTCCGGTTGAGAGCGTCTTTTCAACCGCATCTTCAACAATCTCGGCTTCTGCTTCAAACCCTAGCGAATGCCGCAGAAGAAGCGCAGCCGACAAGATGGCACCGACCGGATTGGCTATATTCTTACCGGCTATGTCCGGAGCAGACCCGTGGATCGGTTCATATAATCCCAAGGGATACCCCTGCGTGTTGCGCGACTCGCCCAGAGAGGCAGACGGAAGCAGTCCCATCGACCCGGCCAAAACCGAGGCTTCGTCCGTGAGAATGTCCCCGAACAAGTTGGCTGCCAGGATCACATCGAACGTTTGCGGGCGCGAGATCAGGTACATTGCAGCGGCATCGACCAGATTGTGCTCCAGGGTAACATGCGGATAATGCGCCGCCACCTCGTTCACTACCTCGCGCCATAATCGCGAACTCTCCAGGACATTAGCTTTATCGACAGAAGTCACCTTGTTCCGGCGCTGACCTGCCAGGTCGAAAGCCAAATTGGCAATACGACGCACCTCGCTTTTAGTGTAAACCATGCTGTCCACGGCTTGAACTTCATCCCCGATGATTTTGCGTCCACGCGGCTGACCGAAGTAAATGCCTCCAGTCAGCTCGCGCACCACCATCAAGTCAACCCCTTGTAAGCGCTGTGGGCGTATGGGGGAAATCTGCATGCTTACGGAGGTAGCTCTCACAGGACGCAGATTTGCGAACAACCCCAATTCCTTGCGCAAACCGAGCAGCCCATCTTCTGGTCGCACCTTCGCGTTCGGGTCATCCCATTTCGGCCCGCCCACCGCCCCTAATAAAACCGCATCCGCTGCGCGGCAGGCAGCCAGGGTATTCTCGGGCAGCGCGGTCCCATAATTATCGATAGCGCAGCCCCCTATTAGATATTCCTGTGTCTGAAAATTGTGACCAAATCGCTCCCCAACGGCATCTAAAACTGCCACTGCCGCTCGAATTACCTCCGGTCCGATCCCGTCTCCTGGCAGTACTACAATATTAATTTCCACATAATCATCTTTATCAGGCAACTTCTATATCTCCGTTCATCAAGGCATATTCCATGCTGTCTTCCAGGGCGCTCCAACTCGCTTCAATGATGTTCGTGCTGGCTCCGACCGTGCTCCAGCGCTGTTTGCCGTTTTTAGTGTCAATGAGTACACGCACGCTGGCGCTTGTCCCGCTGTCGCTGTCCAGGATGCGCACCTTGTAATCGGTCAGGCGTACGTTGGCGAGCTGCGGGTAAAAATCGATCAAAGCCTTTCGCAGCGCCGCGTCAAGAGCATTGACTGGACCATTGCCTCCTGCGGCAGTGTGAACCTCTTTATCGCCCACACGAACCTTAACCGTGGCCTCAGCCAGCATTTCACGTCCCTGACGTCGCTCGACGACCACCATGAAGTCCACAAGCTCAAATGGCGGTTTGTAATCAGCTTGCATGCGCTGCAGCATTACTCTCACCGAGCCTTCCGCACTTTCAAAAGTAAAACCCTTCGACTCCAGGTCCTTAATCTTTGCCGCTGCTTCGCTCGCCTGAGCGCGGCTTACATCCAGACCAAACTGGCGTGATTTATCCAACACATTGCCGCGACCGGATAGCTCCGAAACCACCGTGCGGCGTTGGTTGCCTACCAGGGTTGGATCGATGTGCTGGTAGGAAGCTTCGGTTTTAAGTACCGCTGCGACGTGGATGCCTCCCTTGTGAGCGAAGGCGCTTTCTCCAACGTACGGCAAATGTTTGTCATGCGGCAAGTTGGACACTTCAGCTACGTAACGTGAAAGCTCGCTCAGCTGTGCCAGGTTCACTTCAGGAACGCAGGTTACGCCCATTTTGATCTGCAAATCCGGGATGATGGTACACAGGTTGGCATTACCGACCCGCTCTCCATAACCATTGACTGTGCCTTGAACATGCACTACCCCTGCGCGCACTGCTGCCAGCGTATTGGCTGTACCGCAGCCAGCATCATCATGGGCATGGATGCCCAATGGGATTTCAATTTTTGAGGATACTTGGCGCAAGATTTGCTCCACTTCCCAGGGCAGGGTGCCTCCGTTGGTATCGCACAACACCAGCACATCCGCCCCGTTCGATGCAGCAGATTCAAGGGTCTTCAAAGCATAAGCGGGATTCGCTTTATAGCCATCGAAAAAATGTTCCGCATCGTAGACCACTTCTTTACCATGTGCCTTCAAGTAGGCGACACTCTCTCCAATCATCTCCAAATTCTTACCTAAAATTGTCTCCAACACCTGGGTAACATGCAGATCCCAACTCTTGCCGACCAGCGTCACAACCGATGTTCCAGCAGACAACAGCGCCTGGATACTGGGATCATCCCCCGGGCGGTTGTCTTTTTTAAGTGTGGAACCGAAGGCGGTAATTTGTGCGTTGCGCCACTCCATATCCCGTACGCGTTCGAAGAATTCTACATCCTTTGGGTTGGAACCCGGCCAACCACCTTCAATATAGTGTATACCAAAGTCGTCCAGACGGCGGGCGATTTTGATCTTGTCATCGACCGAAAGGGAGATACCTTCGCGCTGCGTACCATCTCGCAGAGTTGTGTCGTATAAATTGACTGCAGTCATAACAGGTTTCCTTGCTTTGAATGAGCTTTCTCGTATGCTTCAATCTGATTTTTGTGGTCGAGCAGGTAACCCAGCGCATCATTTCCTGATAGCATACAAGTTTTATTAAAAGCGTCTATAGGAAAGGTTACTTCCCGTCCTCCTGGAAGGATCAGCTTCTGCGCTTTTAAATCGATTGTCACCCGGCAGCGGGGATCATCCGCAGCCAATGCGAGAAGATCCTGGTGCACATCAGGAGGGACGATCACCGGCAGCAGTCCGTTCTTCATGGCATTGTTGCGGAAGATATCGGCAAATGAAGTGCTGATGACAACCCTAATGCCCCACCCCTCCAACGCCCAGGGCGCATGTTCACGTGATGAGCCG
>JAUWPO010000146.1 GCA_030611505.1 Chloroflexota bacterium | reverse complement strand
ATAGAGGAGCGTCCAGGAAGCACGAGATGGCATTTTGCTTTATTGCAAATAATAAGTTGATGTGGTTATTCCTTTCCTGGTATGGTTCCACAAATAAGAACCGCCAATGAGCGCTTTTGGGAGCTCGTAGGCGGTTTTTTTTATAACCTGTGTCGTTTAGATGCGAGGAGTTATTAGACTCGCTCTATAATTTTGTAGCGTCCGCCATTGTAAAAGAAAGGAGGTCCTATCGAGTAGATATAAAGTAATTTTCCCCCATTATCCTGTGTGTAAATCGACAAACCAAAAAAATACAAAACTAACCTGTAGGATGTTCTAAAAGGAGAAATTAAAATGAAAAAAGGTTTAACGGGAGAATTGATGGCCGAGTTCTTCGGAACTTTCATCCTGGTCCTTGGTGGTGATGGCGTTGTCGCCAACGTTGGTCTGGCGCCTCGTTTGGCCTCACAAGGTTACGATTGGAACACCATCGCCTGGGGATGGGGTCTCTCGGTTATGGTCGCAGTCTATGTGGCTGGCGGAGTAACTGGCGCCCACATTAACCCGGCTGTTACCTTCGGTTTGGCTGTAAAGCGCGGCTTCGCCTGGGGCAAGGTGATCCCTTACTGGATCGCCCAGGTCGCCGGCGGCTTCGTCGGCGCGCTCGGCGTCTTCCTGGTCTACATGGAAGGCTTGAAAGCTGCAGGTATGCCCAATGTCTGGTGCACTGGTCCGGGTTCTGTATTCGGTCAGGCGTTCTGGGGTGCAGCTGGATCAGCAGGTGGTGTTTCATATTCGCTGATGAACGCCACTATTGCAGAAATCTTCGGTACTGCGGTGCTGCTTATGGGTGTGGTATCCTTCTTCGACAACCGGAACTGGGGTAAATCCACTCTCTTCATTGCACCGTTTATCATTGGTCTCGTAGTTGTGATGGTTGGTCTCACCCTGGGTGGACCCAGTGGCTACGCCATCAATCCTGCCCGTGACCTCGGTCCACGCATCTTTGGCGCCCTGGTTGGAACAACAGGATTGTTTAGTGGGTTGTACTGGCTGGTCGCACCAATAATCGGTCCACTTATCGGAGGTGCGCTCGGTGTAATTTTGTATGATGTGTTCATCACCCCCTATCTGCCAAAGGAAGAAGAAGCGGCATAAACCAAACCGTTGCGTAAGTTAAATTACGAACGGCACTATTAATTGAGAGTTGTCAACTATTTCTAAGTTGACAACTCTTAAAAAAGGAGAAAAGAGTATGAAAAAATTTATCAACGATCCGGAGATGGTGGTGGTTGAAGAGCTGGAGGGCGTAGCTCTAGCCCACCCGGATCTGGTGAAGGTTCACTTTGACCCCAATTATGTCGTGCGCGCGGACGCTCCCGTGCAGGGCAAAGTCGGCATAATATCCGGTGGCGGATCCGGACACGAGCCCATGCACGGAGGTTTTGTCGGCTACGGTATGCTGGACGCAGCCTGCCCGGGCGCGGTGTTCACCTCGCCAACCCCCGACCAGATGCTGGAAGCCACCAAGGCGGTCGACGGCGGCGCGGGCGTTCTGCACATCGTCAAGAACTACACCGGCGATATCATGAACTTCGAGATGGCTGCTGATCTGGCTAAGGCTGAGGGCATGCAGGTAGAAAGTGTAGTGATCGACGACGATGTGGCCGTACAGGACAGCCTGTGGACTGCCGGACGTCGCGGTGTGGGCAGCACTGTGCTGGCGGAGAAACTGTGCGGCGCAGCGGCTGAATTGGGACGCTCACTCAGTGAAGTCACCGATGTGTGCATCAAGGTTAAAAATATGGGACGCAGCATGGGCATGGCGCTGACTTCTTGCACCGTACCGCATGCCGGTGAACCCACATTTGACCTGCCCGAGGACGAGATGGAGATCGGCGTCGGTATCCACGGTGAGCCTGGACGGGCGCGCCTGCCGCTCAAACCGGCTGACGAGATCGTCGAGATGTTGATGGAGCCGATTGTCAGCGATCTGCCCTATAAAGCTGGGGATGAAGTGCTATTGTTCGTCAACAGCATGGGTGGTACACCACTTATCGAGCTCTACATCGCATACCGCAAAGCGTATCAAATATGCGAACAGCATGGCATCAAGGTCGTCCGCAACCTGATTGGTTCATACATCACCAGTCTGGAAATGGCAGGTGTATCTATCACCCTGCTCAAGATGGACGAAGACATGCTCAAGTTGTGGGATCACCCGGTTCTGACACCCGGCTTACGCTGGGGTAAGTAATTAGTGAAATTCTAGGGAGCTGGACTAAAAAAAACAGCCCCCATTTGCCTACGGAACAATATATGTCTATCTATCGAGATGATACATTGGAGTGGATCACTGCTTGCGCTGACGTTCTCGACGAAAACAGTCACTATTTGACGAAATTGGATGCTGCCATTGGTGATGGCGACCATGGTATCAATATGGATCGCGGATTTAATGCGGTCATGTTAAAAATACCGGAAGTCGCTGATAAGGATATCGGCACAATTTTTAAGACAGTGGGTATGACATTGATATCTACCGTTGGTGGAGCCGCCGGACCCCTCTATGGAACGTTTTTCCTTCAGGCTGGGATGAAGTCGACCGGGAAGATGGAGCTTAATCTAGAAGATTGGCTGCTCGCGCTTGAATCTGCCGTTGCGGGTGTCGTTATGCGCGGTAAAGCTGAGCTGGGTGATAAAACTATGGTGGACGCATTATCACCCGCGGTCGATTCTTTGAAACATTCTATGGATGATCATCTGTCCATTGGTCAGGCGATTCAGTTGTCGGCTGAGGCAGCCAAGCAGGGGATGGTAGACACGATCCCCTGGGTAGCTCGCAAAGGACGCGCCAGCTATCTGGGAGAACGCAGCGCTGGTCATCAAGATCCCGGTGCCACGTCTTCTTACCTGATCTTGCAGGCAGCCGCCGACACGTGGGCAGACAGTTAACCAATCCTGTATTCAGGAAACAATCAAGTTTTCTTACGGAGGTAAGAAATGGCTAAATATGCTGCAGCAGTAGATCAAGGCACGACCAGCACCCGTTGTATGCTTTTCTCGAAAGACGGGAAGGTCGTCAGTATCGATCAGAAAGAACACGAACAGATTTACCCCAAGGCTGGATGGGTTGAACACGACCCGATGGAGATATGGACGGCCACCCAGGAAGTCGTCAAGGGCGCCGTCGCAAAGGCAGGAGTCCAGCCCGGTGATATCGCCGCAGTTGGCGTGACCAACCAGCGCGAGACCACCGTCGTCTGGGACAAGAACACAGGCAAACCCTACTACAACGCCATCGTCTGGCAAGATACCCGTACCAAGGATATCTGCGACGTGCTGAGCGCGGATGGCGGTCAAGACCGCTTTCGGCCTCAAGTGGGTCTGCCTTTGGCAACCTATTTCTCGGGACCCAAGGTCAAATGGATCCTGGAGAATGTGGATGGCGTGCGTGCCGCAGCGGAGAAGGGCGATGCCATCTTTGGCAACATCGACACCTGGGAGATTTGGTGGCTGACGGGCGGTCCTGACGGCGGCGCTCATGTTACGGATGTCACCAACGCCTCCCGCACCATGCTGATGAACCTGGAGACCCTCGACTGGGACGATGAGATCCTGGGCATAATGGGAATCCCGCGCCAGATGCTGCCCAAAGTAGTACCTTCCAGTGATCCGGACATCTGGGGATACACCCCCAAAAGCGGACCCTTTGGCGAAAGGATCCCGGTATGCGGCGACCTGGGTGACCAGCAGGCAGCCTTGTTTGGTCAGGCTTGCTACAACGCCGGCGAAGCCAAGAACACCTACGGAACCGGCTGCTTCATGCTGCTCAATACCGGTACATCACCTGTACCCTCCAAGAGCGGCTTGCTGACGACACTTGGGTACAAAATCGGTAGCCAACCGGCAGTGTACGCTCTGGAGGGTTCCATCGCCATTACCGGCGCTCTGGTGCAGTGGCTGCGCGACAACCTGAAAATTATCGAGAATTCCAAAGATATTGAAACGCTGGCTAACACTGTGGAAGACAATGGTGGTATTTACTTCGTACCAGCCTTCTCCGGTCTGTTCGCTCCCTATTGGCGCAGCGACGCCCGCGGTGTGATTGTCGGTATGACCCGTTATGTTAACAATGGACACTTTGCCCGCGCTGCTCTGGAAGCAACCGCCTTCCAGACCCGCGAGGTGCTGGATGCCATGAATAAGGACTCCGGCGTTGACCTGACCGCCCTTAAAGTGGACGGAGGTATGGTTTTCAATGAGACCTTGATGCAGTTCCAGGCTGATATCCTGGGTGTACCTGTCGTACGACCAGTCGTGGCAGAGACTACTGCGCTGGGTGCGGCCTACGCAGCCGGTATGGGAGTGGGCTTATGGACCAACTTTGATGACCTGCGCGCCAATTGGCAGATGGATAAGACCTGGGAACCCGATATGGACGCAGGGGCACGTGCGGCTCTGTACGAGAGCTGGCTCAAGGCCGTCACGCGCACCTTCGACTGGGTTTAATAACCTTCACCACGTTATGATGGTTGCAAAACTGGGGTAGAGAACCCTCTACCCCAGATCGACCGCTCATTACACATTGCAGGACTTCTGGTGAATGACAAACGACGCGCCCACGTTATAGTGGGCGCGTTACCATAATGCTATATAATTATAAAATTGTCCCTTCCACTTTAATATCACTCATGAGTGCATTACATGGCGAAATTATCAAGAAGACAAAGAAAGAAAGAACAAAGGAAGCAAGATCAAGAGACAGATCCAACCTCACCATGGATTGGAATGCAAACCGGACTGATAGTCATCACTATTTTGAGCATTGGGATGGCTGTCTTTGTCGCCTGGACGGTAATTCCAGCCACAAGTACGCGCGAAGGCATCCTGTGGGGGTTGGGTTTTGGTGCAGGTATATGGTTTGTCTTCGTTTTAGCGTTAGCGTTTAATCGATTTGTGCGCGGCAAACGAGGATAGCCTGGCAAAGATTTTATGATATTGTCTGAAACTGCGCCTAATAATGTGAATTGGGAGCTTATGTGGGCTCCCTACGACGAGACCACATACCGGGATGTCCTGGATCTAATCAAACCGCATGATATCGTTTTGGATATCGGCGCTGGCGATTTGAGGCTGGCTCGTCGCATGGCAATGACCTGCCGCTGGGTTTATGCGCTCGAAATTCAGAGGGCGTTTTTGGATCAGGTATGTTCAGACGAAAGTTATCAATTCCCGAAAAACCTGACCGTCCAGCCTGGAGATGCCCGTTGTATGCCCTTCCCGGAGGACGTGACGACCGGTGTCTTGCTGATGCGCCATTGTGATCATTTTCGCCTTTATGCTGATAAACTCAAAGCGGTAGGAGCAAAGGATTTAATCACCAATGCCCGCTGGCGGTCAGGTGTTGAAGTGATCCATCTGCAGTCCGAGCGCATGCCTTATTGGCAAATTGAAATGGGCTGGTACGCCTGCTGGTGCGGAGCGGTTGGCTTTAAACCAGGTAAAGTTGAGCACTTAACACCAGAATTGGAGAGCGTGGTTCACGAAGCAGTTAATTGCCCAAGATGCGAGAATTAGGTAGCAGGTTTGTGAGGCAAGGTGCGAAACGGAAAAGATTTCTTGGATTGCATACTCTGCCAAAGCATTAGTACTAGGCGCAATGGTAATTGATAGGAGTAGTGACAAATGAGCAAACCACACGTGATTGTTATTGGAGCAGGGTTCACGGGTGTCGCCACGGCTCACGATTTAGCCTTAAGAGGCTTTGAGGTAACCGTCGTTGAGCGGGGACCGATCGTTAATGGTACTTCAGGGCGCACTCACGGC
>JAUWPO010000145.1 GCA_030611505.1 Chloroflexota bacterium | reverse complement strand
AATTTCGTCTATCAAATCCTTATGACGCGGTCTATCCAACACAAACACTGTCAGCGTATTGACACTTCTGTTCTTGGCGCGCCCTACCAGCGCCAATGTCCATGCTGCCGGCGCATCCAAACACTGGGGCACCAAGGCAGGAGCCACATCGGCATCTACGATGATCTTGTTCATATATACTGCCCCCTTCGGTACCCACATAGATCCGGATGGAGCCACCGCCGCGGCAGACAATGCGCCTGGGGAACCCTGCGATAACTGAGCGCTGCCATCTATCGCATCTACGACAACGTCCAACCTGGGACCATTGCCTGTGCCAACCTGCTGTCCATGTTTGAGAATGGGCATCTGCCTCGAATCGCCTTCACTTCTCACACCGGTTTCACAAACGATGATCCTACCATCGATATCGATACACTTCAGACTAGCTAACATTATCTCAGTGGCTACACGGTCCGCCTCTTCCGGCTTCCCCAGCCCCATCCATCGCCCGGCGGATAACGCAGCCGCCTCCGTGCTGCGCACCAGATCAAAAGCCAAATCGAGAGGAATTTTATCGTTCAAAATAAACCCATCCTTTCAGTCAATCGCTTCCAATAGATTGTCTGCTTCCCAGGCCAGCAGGCCTCCTTCCAAAACTTTCAAATTGTCGTATCCCATCTCGATAAGTTTACCAGCGACCCTGCTGCTTCTGCGTCCAGTACGGCAAGTCAGGACAACTGGTACTGCGCTCGGCACTTGTGATGGATCCGTTAGAAGCTGTGGCAAGGAGATCAAACGAGCTCCCTGGATATGACCCTGTTGAAATTCACGCGGTTCGCGCACGTCGATGATCGCCGGAGGGTTGTCATCCTGCAGCGCATCCCATAATTCGCGCGGTTTTATAACACTTACTTTATGGGTCGATTTGTCCAGATGCAGGTATTCACCGACCAGGTCCAGTCGCTTGGGTAAATTCTGGCATTCCTGGAACGCTCGCAACGGACACTCGTAGATACAAATCGCTGGATCTAATACCCTGGAGAACAAATATCCAATAGCATTATCTTCACGTGTCAGGAAATGATCAGCCCCTAAAGTATCGTAGAAACCTGATGTGCGCATAATCTCCAGAACTGGGTCACGAATACGGCTGATGAAAATATCGCCATTGTGCTTACGATATGCGCTCCTGATTCTCTCCAAGGCATGCACACCGCTGATATCGAACTGGTCCACATTTTGCATACGCAGGAGCAGATATCTTTGACCGGGATTAGCATCAAGATGTCTCAGAATGAAATCCTCAACATGATTGACGGCGCCGAAGTATAGATCGCCCATTATTTCAATGACCGTCAATTGGGGGCATTCCAACTTTTCCGGCTGTGTTATCAGGAATCTAAATTCATCATCCGGAAGTAAAACACGCACCGTCGGCATGCTGGTTTTTACCAGATAGTAACCCAAGGAAAGGACAATACCAAGTAAGACCGCATATTCCAACGGCAGCGTAAGCGTAGCCACCAGCGTGACCACCATAATTGCGCGATCGCCGGGTGCACCCTTCCAAATGCGCACGATTTCCTCCCGGTCGACCAACCCAACTGCTGCCACCAGTACGACGCCTGCCAGCGCTGCCAAAGGCACGTATGCTGCCGAGGACCCAAAAATTAACAGAGCAGCCAAAATGAACAGACCGGCAAAAACGTTCGATATGGGCGACTTCCCACCTGACTGATGATTTACCGCCGAACGCACAAACGATCCTGAAGTGTTATAACCGGAGAATAACCCACTGGCGATGTTCGCAAGCCCCTGTCCGATGAATTCCTGATTGCTATCCAATCTCTGACCCGTTTGACCCGCTATGCTGCGCGCAATCGATACAGCTTCTACAATACCAATGGCTGCAATTGCCAACGCGCCCGTTAATAATTGGGACACATATTCCAGGTCCATAACAGGTAGATTGGCAAATGGTGGAAACCCCTTTGGCAGCTCACCGATCACAATGACACCCATGAGCTCCAGATCAAACAAGCCAACTATTAGAGCAGCCGAGACGATCGCAATCAAAGAGCCCGGCAGTTTGGGATTCACCTTACGTAGCACCAGAATTATTGCGACAACTCCTAAGCCCAGCGCAATGCTTATCCAATGGGCTTCATCAATTTGAAGAGCAAGATTATGCACCGTATCCATAAAAGCTGGGGACGCCGGTATGCTTACTCTCATTAGATTGCGTATCTGGTTGAAGAAAATCAGCACTCCCGCTCCTGCAGTGAAGCCGACAATGACCGAATCTGACACGAAGTTAACCAGCATTCCCAGGCGTGCCAGACCCATCGTTGACTGGATAATCCCGACCATCAATGCCAGGACCCCCGCCGCCACCCAGTAGGCTGGTGTTTCAGGTGATACCAGCGGCAGCAGGATCGACAAAACCAAAAGCGAGATCGCATTCGACGGTCCTGTTTGGAGCTGGTTGGAAGAGCCCCACAACGCGCCGACAATCGAACCTACAATAGCGGCGTATAATCCCATTTGGGGCGGCAAACCGGCAATCAGAGCGTATGCCATCGCCTGGGGCAGCATGATCACCGCAACCGTCAAACCAGCGATCAGGTCCAAACGTAGATTGCCGATCTGGTAGTCGCGAATAATACTCGCAGGGCGCAGGAAATAATTAATGGATGAAAGGATGAATGTACTCAGCGTTTTCATGATACAAACATGCCATCTTCAGAAACTCGTCGCTTTATATTCTACCGGCACACTTATTATATCCTGCTATCCCAGCTGCGGCGGCTCCCACGCCGCCGTTCACCCGGGTCTCCGTTCTTCAACCGGGCGTGGGAGCCCGGCCAGCTAGCTAGAGTATGGGGTGGGAGCATTTGGGATCCTTCGAAGGACACACCAAGAGCATCAACAGCTTTTCACTCTCCCCCGATGAAAAGACTCTGGCGACCGGCTCATCCAACCATACCATTAATCTGTGGTCATTTCCTGACGGAGAAATACATCACACGCTGCAAAACCGGAAGAAGGTTGTCGCCTCAGTGCGGATATCCATTGATGGGAAATGGATTGCGGCTGGTTCTTACGGTGGTCGCGCCGCGGTGTGGTCGCTTTCCGGGAAGGAATTGGTCACGATTAAAGCCAGCAGGGACAACCTGACTTCGGTTGCTTTTTCACCGGACAGCAGAACGCTCGCGACATCAGGTTTGGGTGACGAGATTAAACTGTGGGAATTTCCCACCGGTCAGCCAATCGGAACATTAAATGGTATTGCCTTCTCCCCGGACGGGCGCTGGCTGGCGATCCACGCAGCGGATAAGAAGATCAGAATTTGGGAGCTGTAAACATTGATTTTAGGGAAGAAATTATATATACTGTAGGCAAGGCTGGTTAATTCTCAAAAATCGGTGGGGTAAAAAGGATGTACATCCAAATTGATCGTATGCACCGTAATGACTGGGAAACTGTACGATCCATTTACACGCAAGGCATCGCAAGTGGAGACGCCACATTTGAAACGCAAGTTCCGGATTGGGAAGAATGGGACACCAACCACCTGCCCGACCCCAGGCTCGTCGCCCGTTCAAAAGATCAGGTGATCGGTTGGGCTGCAGTCAGCCCGGTGTCCAGCCGCTGTATATATTGCGGCGTCGCTGAGGTTAGTGTTTATGTCGCCGCACAATTCAGGCAGAGAGGAGTAGGCAAACTCCTCCTGCAGGAGTTGATCACAGAATCGGAACACAACGGCATCTGGACTCTCCAGGCGGGCATATTCCCCGAAAATTCGGCAAGCCTCGCGCTGCATATATCGTGCGGTTTCCGGGAGATTGGCATACAGGAAAAAATCGGTCAAAACGACGGCATCTGGAGGGACGTCATCTTGTTGGAACGCCGCAGCAAAGTGGTGGGAGTTTAATACCTGGGCTGCTCAGGCGCTTAACTTTTTGAGGATCTTAAAATTCAAAGACCCGCTTTATATTGAAAAGTCATGGATACAGAAAATCTTTATAGACAAAACATCGCTTTGCTGCAAAGCACCGGAATTGAATACCGCGAATTCACGCATGAACCGGTGCTGAGCTACGAAAAAGCGGCCCAGATACGCCAGCGCTTCAATTTGTCGGGTGTAGAAAGCAAGAGCCTTTTCCTCAAACTGAAGAATGACCGCTACTGCATGTTCATTTCCGTGGAGGGAAAGCGTTTTGATCCCAAGCGTCTCATGGTGCTGCTCGGTAGCAAGCCTAAAGTCTGTTCAGATCTGGAGCTAAACGAAGTGACAGGCTGCGTTCCGAAGTGTGCCTGTCCTTTCGGTCACCCCGATGAAGTAACGCTAATCATCGACAATGAGGTATTTCAACACGAACGATTCATCTACTCTCCCGGACCGCCGGAGAAAACAATCGAAATCAAAACAGAGGATATACAAGAAATTTTAAGCTGCAGCCCCAATAAGGTTTTCTATTACCAGGACTAACCTCTAACACACGATTATGTCAACACCTGACAAACAACCTGTGGCAAGCAAATGTTGGCAACCTACTGTTGGCAAACAACTTTGAGTAATGAACATCTGGCAACCGACCATTGGCAATCATGTCCTCCATAATTAATCACTCAGACGGAGAGTTCAAATGCGGAGTGCAACATATACCTGGAGGACAGCCGGTCAGATTGTGGAATATGAGCGCATGCTGATAAATTAGGGCGATTGTGAACATTTGAAAGCTCAGATAACAGACCCAATCCAGTTTGAGACTTATCATTGGATGAAGATCAATTTCCCACTCATTATGCGGTAAGATGATCCAACGGGCAACCGCCTAGAGTATTTCGATGAGTAAGGATATGCAATGAGCCACGGGAGGACCGACGCCCCACTGATCTGGCGCCTCATGAGGGGGCTGAATCCGAAAATAATGCAGGTCAATAGCTCGCGTTCTTCTTTCAAGCGCCGAGTTTTGATATTAACTACAAACGGGCGCAAATCGGGCTTACCCCACAAAACACCGCTCCAGTATGAATTAGAAAACGATGCTGTTTATGTCGCTTCAGCACGCGGCTGCCAGGCTGATTGGGTGCGTAACATCCTGGCGAATCCAAATATCGAGATCGAATTAGAGGATATCCACTTTCACGCTCAAGCTCAGGTCATCACGGACTCTACTCAAATCAGCGAGTTTTTAGAAGTGCGGCTCAAAAGGCATCCGCTCATGATGGGAGCAACGATGTTTTTTCACGGATTGCCTCCCCGACCGAACCGGGATCAACTACATGAATTAGCCGCCGATCTTGCAGTAGTGAAATTCAATCCCATTGACCTAGAGATAAGTGATAAACTTGTTCAACTCCAAGTGAGAGAAAATTAATGACGGATCACAAATTACCAACGCAGAAAGACAATGGAGGATTCGGCTCTTTCAAGCCGCCGGAGCCGCACTACCAGGGTGTGAGCATCCAGTCGTTTTACATACCAATGCGCGACGGGGTCAAGATCGCTATCGACGTTGTGCTCCCCGAAAACCTGCCGCCTGGCGAGAAAATACCGGCCTTGCTCACCCAAACCCGCTACTGGCGGGCGATGGAATTGCGGGCTCCTTTCAAATGGTTCCTCACACCGGATCAATTAACCCCCGATTTCAAAGACTTCAAACCTTTTTTTACCAGCCGCGGCTATGCCGTTGTTTCCGTCGATGTACGTGGTACAGGCGCCTCCTTCGGTACATGGCCTTACCCCTGGCCAGAAGACTCTGTAAAGGATGCCGCTGAGATCGTGGATTGGATCGTCAAACAACCCTGGTCGAACGGCAGCATCGGCGGGTT
>JAUWPO010000040.1 GCA_030611505.1 Chloroflexota bacterium | reverse complement strand
ACCGTTATCGGTGTGCTGGCTGAAAAGGGGTTGGTGGGTGATGTGGATTATGATGCCAGGCTGTACGCTCCTATCACGGTCGTTTTCCAAAAATTCTCACCTACTCAGTTTGCAAGGATCTTTGGAGACCGTGTGCGGGTCATCTACGTCGAGATCGAGAATCAGGAAAACCTCGATGATATCATCCTGCAAATCCAACTCCTGCTCGCTAAACGTCACGATGTGTCTCTCGAATCGCCCGATTTCGTCGTGCAAACGCAGCAAGACATTATTGAAACCCAGGAGGCGACAACCGAAGCGTTCCGGAACCTGTTGGCATGGGTGGCAGCAGTTTCATTACTGGTGGGGGGAATTGGGATCATGAACATCATGCTGGTCAGCGTGACTGAAAGAACCCGCGAGATTGGCATCCGCCAGGCAGTGGGCGCCTCCCCTAGTGACATTCGATGGCAGTTCTTGACGGAGGCGCTGCTGTTGAGCCTTGTAGGGGGGCTGATTGGCGTGCTTGCCGGTGTCGGCGGCTCCTGGCTCTTCGGCGAAGCAGGTGGAATGCGAACCGTTATCGTTCCCACTTCCATCCTGCTTGCCTTCAGTTCTGCCGCCGCGGTAGGTATTTTCTTTGGATACTATCCCGCTAATAAAGCTGCTCAGCTTGATCCGATCGAGGCGCTGCGGCATGAGTAAATTTTTAAAGCAGGGATTATGGACCAGGAAAAGCACATTAGATAAATAAGGTAGAGACAATATCGTAAATATGTAAAGGAAATAAAAATGAAAAAGACGACAATTATTCTAGTATCATTGATCTTGATTTTGGTTCTCGCTGCTTGCGGCGAGACCGTAAATGAGACAGGCATTACAATGGAAGGGGTTGATACAACCACATCGGATACGCCGGGGATCACGACCGAAGATGCCGAGGACAGTACCTCGGATACACAGGCGGGCACTTCAGAAGATGCTGCCGGTGACACATCCGATATTGCGGCATCTCTAAACAGCGACTATGAAAACGCGCTCAGTGTCCCCATGCAGTTAGTCATGGGAACATTTATGCTTGAGGATACAGAATTGACCGTGGATTCAGACCAGGCTGCGCAATTGCTGCCATTGTGGAAGGCTGCCCGCAGCCTGGGTTCAAGCGATACCGCTGCCGCTGAGGAAGTGGGCGCGGTCTATAATCAGATTCAGGAAACCATGACTCCCGAGCAGATCGCGGCCATCGCTGCCATGCAGATCGGGCGCGAGGACATGTTTGAGGTGGTTCAGAAATTGGGATTGGCGTTTGGCCCGGGTAGCGGGGGCGTGGATTTGACACCCGAACAAAAAGCTGCGGCTCAGGCGGCGCGTGCAAGCGGTCAGGGGCTTCCGGGAAGTTTCGGCGGTCGTCCAGGAGGGGGCGGTGGTCAAGGTGGTGGCGCTGGGGGAGCAGGATTGAGCCCTGAAGGGCGGGCAACGGCAATTGCTGAACGAGGTGGGACGCTCGGCGCGGGTTCAGGCGTGAATCCGGCATACCTTGAAGCAGTTATTTTGTTGTTAGAAGGAAAAACGGGATAAATTAGCTGTGAATATACAAAGAGCAGCCTTGATCAGCGCAGTTCTGGCATTATTTCTGATGGGTGCAAAACCCACAAAAACTGCGCTGGTTCGCCTGACCATCGTCAACAAGTCGGGGGTTGAGCTCTTCATCCACCTCGACAATTTAGCAACGAATTATGAGGATGACGTAACTTATAGTTTTAGGATCCCAGAAGGTGACCATGAAGCCCCGACAGTTAAGGAGTTTACGATCTATCGGGATATTTATAATGTTCAGGTTTACTATGTTGAAAATTGGGATCCAGTTTACGGTTATACAATATGCGGTAATTCGACTGGAAAAACCCAGTTAAATGCAAACAGGCAACATAGATGGGTGTTTACCGAATGCTCTCGGGAGCGTCCTCGACCCGGTGAACCGACGATGGAAAAATTCTACAGGGGTTCGCTCGTAGGTAAAGGTGATATTAGATAAATATGGGGTATTCCTGTAAAATTCCCTTCATGACATGGATCAGTCAGAGGAATATATCGAAGCCAACTGGTGTGATCTGACCTATCCATAATCTAAAGCTGTGCGATAATGGGTAAAATTTTAGCACTGAAAATGAAGTTGGGTTTGCCGAGGGGTTGGAAGTGAAGCTTATGAGTGAAGCTGTACAAGAAAAAAAGTGAGTCGCAGTAGTACGATGGTAAAGACAATTCTGGTCGTGGATGACGAAGAACGGTTAGTGTCCCTGTTGAAATCGTATCTGACTCAAGAAGGCTTTCGGGTGCTGACCGCAAAGAACGGGCGCGAGGCGCTGTTTGTTGCCCGGCAGGGTAAACCTGACCTGATCATTCTTGATATATTGATGCCCGAAATGGACGGCTTCGAGTTTATGCGCCAACACCGCAAGGAACGCGAAACGCCCATCATTTTACTCACCGCTAAAGTAGAGGAAGGCGACAAGGTGTTGGGGTTAGAGCTTGGCGCAGATGATTACGTTAATAAACAATTAAGCCCCCCTGAATTAACCGACCGGGTGCGGGCAGTTATGCGTAGAATGGGACAAAGCCTGCCTCCCGCCCAGGTGCTGCGCGGAGGAGGCATCACACTTGACCGGGAGGGGCATTTTGTCAAGGTTGAGGACAAATCCGCTGATTTAACTCCCTCGGAATTTGACCTGCTGGCGGTCTTGATGTCGTCGCCGGGGCGCACTTTCTCGCGCCTGGAACTGCTTGACCAGATACAGGGTACGGCGTTCGCGGGATACGAACGCACGATTGATGTCCATATTAGAAACTTGCGCTTAAAAATAGAAACCAACCCGAGCCAACCGCGTCTCATCGAGACCGTCTATGGAGTGGGGTACCGCTTCGTCGTGGAGTAAGTCGATGCGCTCTATCACCTTAAAACTCGTTCTCGCGTTTTTAGCGGTCAGTCTGGTAGGCATTGCCTGGATGGCGGTATCTGCCGGTCAAATCACAGAAAGAGTATTTGGCAGTTACTTGGACGCTCATAACCAAGGTGCCCTTATCAACCGGTTGTCAGACTATTACACCATTAACGATGGATGGGGGGGTGTAGAGGCTTTTATAATCAGTCAGTCTTTCGTAAACGAGTTTGGAAGAGGCTTTGTCCTTACCGGCGAAAAAGGAAGCATCATTTTCCCTGATTCGCGAGGATTCCCCGAAGATCAACGCTTAAGACAAAAAATGGGGGATGAAGTGCCGATATTCGTCGATGGGCAAGCAGTCGGTACAATAATTACCGGTTCCAACCGTTTGTTCGAGAGACCGTTCGTAGCAGAAATTTTCAATCGCTTCTACCGCAACATGCTTATCGGGGCGCTGGGAGCGATAGTGGTTTCTCTGCTGCTGGGTTTGTTTTTGGCCAGAACTCTCACCCGCACACTGCGAGAACTAAAGGCGGCTACTCGTGCGGTTGCCAAGGGGGACCTGACACAACGGGTAACTATCCGTTCGCATGACGAATTGGGCGATTTAGCCCTCTCGGTAAATAAAATGACCGCCGACCTTGAACATTCGCGTGACTTGCGCCGTAAAATGATAGCCGATATTGCCCATGACTTGCGCACACCGCTTAGTGTAATATTGGGGCACGCCGAAGCGCTCAATGAAGGTGCTCTCCCGCCTAATTCTGATACGTTTTACATTATTCATGATGAAGCCCAACGGCTCAACCGGCTGGTGGAGGATTTGCGCACACTTTCGTTGTCCGATGCGGGTGAGCTGCCGCTTTCACGTACCTTTGTCTCGCTTGAAGAGTTGTTAGAGCGTGTAGTTGCTGCCTACACGCCGCGCGCTCGCCAAAAGAACATTGCGCTGCAAGTGCACTTGGCTCCATCACTTCCGGAAGTCAGCATAGACCAGGACCGCATGATACAGGTTTTGGGTAATTTATTGGACAATGCCCTGCGGTATACCCCGGTCGATGGCAGTATCACATTATCGGCTGGATGTTCTTCAGATCATGTGGAGCTGTGCGTTCAGGACAGCGGTCCGGGCATCCCGGCAGAAGATTTGCCTTTCGTGTTCGATCGCTTCTATCGTGGTGACAAATCGCGCCGTCGAGGTGAAGGAGGTTCTGGGTTGGGCTTGGCGATTGCGAAGTCTATTGTTGAGCTGCATGGCGGTGTCATTCGGGTAGAAAGCGAGCCTGGTAAGGGTGTTGTATTTATAATTGAGTTGCTGGATGTGTGTTAGGGATTGCGAGTAGCAGTTTAGAAATTGCGGGTTGCTAATTAGGAATAGCTAGAGGGTTAAGCCACAGAAACCACTGAGTAAATAGCCCTTTGTGATCACTCCAACCCCATATCCACCAACCCGTGGCGCATGGCTAAGATTGCCGCCTGGGTGCGGTCTTCAACGTCAAGCTTGGCGAGTATTGAGCTGACGTAATTACGCACGGTTCCCTTTGTAAGGTACAGACTTTCAGCAATTTCGGCGTTTGTCAAGCCGCCCGCCAGCAGTTTGAGCACTTCCAGCTCACGTTCGCTTAAATCTTGCACTACGGTCGTATTCGCCACAGGGGTGGATCTGGCAACCTGAGAAAAGAGCTTGCCTGCCACGCCGGGATCAATGTGGGTGTCCCCGGCAGCAGTGCCTTTGACTGCGTTGGTAAGTTCTGTGCGTGGGGTGCCTTTCAGCAGGTATCCAGATGCGCCACTGCGGATGGCATCGAAGACCCACTCATCGTCGCTGTATGTTGTCAGCACCAGGACCCTGATGTGGGGATATTTGCGCCGAATCTCGCGCGTCGCCTGGATACCGTTCATTCCAGGCATTTTTAAATCCATCAGCACCACGTCCGGTTTGGCATTCGGGATGCGCTCCAGTGCTTCGGCGCCATCATAGGCAGTGCCGACAACTTCGATTTGTGTGTCGGCGTTCAGAATCATCTCCAGCCCGTCGCAGACCACTGCTTGATCGTCGCAGATAAAAACTCGTATCATCGTTTCCCACTCATCTTGAGCCGGACTATAGTCCCCTCTCCTGTTTGACCGTCAATGGTCAGGAGGGCGTCGATCAACTCTGCCCTTTCCTGCATACCTAGCAATCCTAGTTGGCGCTTCTCGGATATTTCTTGGGGAGTGTAGCCGCGCCCATCATCACGAATGGTGAGGTTCAGGTCGTCTGAATTGCCGGACAGCGTGAGTGTTATTTTGTTGGCAACCGCATGTTTTGCGATGTTTTCAAGCGCTTCCTGGGCGACCCGGTAGTAAGTCTGCTCCACTTCTGGGGGTAATTCGTCCCAGTCCTCATGGATATCCAATTCCAATTCTAAAGCGCTGCGGTCAGCCAAATCCTCCGCCAATGATCGTACGGCAAGAGCCAACCCCATCTCTTCGAGTGGGGAAGCCCGCAGCGCACCTAACGCCCGGCGGGTCTCATCTAAACCGGAACGGGTTGTGTCCAGGATTTGTTCCAGCATCCCTCGCGCTTTGTCGGGGATGGGTTCCCATACTGCGAAGAGGGCGTCGATCTGCACAACCAGGGCGCTCAGAGTGTGAGCCAGCGTGTCATGAAGCTCGCGCGCCAGACGATTGCGCTCGCGGCTGATGGTGAGCTGCTCCAGGGCGGCGGCGTGGCGTACAAGTTTGAGGTTGGCCTCTGCCAGTTCCTGGCGCTGTTTCCGTTGGGCGCGCATGAGCCGGCTGACGACATATCCGATCAGCAGAAACGTTAAGGAGCGGAAAATCAACATTCCGAAGGTGGCTGCGCGGCCGATTTCAGGTGGTAGTAGTTGGCTCAGGCTCGGTTCGGGATTAATTACGACCAGTGCAATTTCGAATAATGCCGCGCCGATGGTGTACAGGATCACATCTCGAAAACTATACTGCCAGGCTACAAATATGACCAGTATATATAAGAAAGGCAGCGGCTGCCAGTACATTTGACCCGGCGATATGATCTGCTGCTCGATGATTAATCCTGCAGTTGCGATCGTTATTGCAATTGGGAGGTAATATCGCCCCAGCTTGTTCTGCAGCTCGGTCCAGTACAGGTAAATAATTAGCAGGCTGACCTCTACTGCTGTGAAGACCGCGGGAAATAAGAAATCGCCTGACGGTTCAAATCCCAATCTGACGTTGTGTCGCATCCCGACAAATGGTAAGAAGGCAGCAAGTACGGCTCGCAGGATAGCATACCAACGGAATACCTGGATCAATCCCGGTTCGATTTCAGATCTGTTCATACCCACATAATAGCATAATTCTTGGGATGTGAATATTTATCAGGGTCATAGCATCCATATGACCCCAGTCACATAATTTCTTTGAATATTGTTACGGAGTTCACTTTTCAATAAGATAAAGATTTGCTATCGTAGAGGAAACATTTCCAAAGCGGGCGATTGAGTCCGCTCTTTAGACCGAAAGGAGTGTAACCATGAAGAAAAATTTAGTTTTGATCACAATTGCTGGCATTCTTGTGCTGGCGCTGGGCGTGGCAGGATTTGCCTATGCCCAGGACGAAGAACCAACCGAACCGGAAGGTGGTTTCCCCTTTATGGTGGCGCGCTGGTTCTGGGCTCGTGGAAATATGGTACCTGGTGGGGCAGCCTCGTTTGGACGCGGCTTTCAGCGCTTTGGCGCTAAAGGATTCGCGCTGAAGGGTGTTCCTATTGAAAGAATGGCAACTGAGATGGACATCAGTGTTGAAGAGCTGGAGTCCCGTATCGAAGCTGGTGAGTCTATCTTTGAGATTGCCAAAGCTGAGGGTGTTGACATGGCGGCACTGCGTCCGCACAAAGGCGAAAAGTTCGCTGAGTACCTCGATCTGGAGCCCGATGAGCTCCAAGCCCGCCTGGGAACCGGTGAGACTATCTTCGAAATAGCCGCTGGTCAAGGTGTCGACCTGTGTGAGAAGTTCCCATTTGTAGGTGAGATGGCTGCTGATAAGCTCGATATGACGGTTGAAGATCTGTGCGACCGCCTGGAAGCTGGTGAAACCATACACCAGATCGCGGTTGACCAGGATGTGGATCTTTGGGAGTCGTTCCCCGCTGGTAGCGAAAAGCTGGCTGATAAGCTGGCTGATAAGCTTGGTATGACGGCTGAAGATCTTCAAAGCCGCCTGAAGGCTGGTGAGACCATCTTCCAGATTGCTGCCGAACAGGGTGTCGACCTTACTGAGATACGCCCTGATAAAGGTGAGATGCTTGCTGAGAAACTTGGCTTGACGCCAGAGGAACTTAGCGAACGCTTACAAACTGGCGAAAGCATGTTTGAAATCGCTGAAGCACAGGGCGTTGACCTGTTTGAGATGTTCCCCGGCGGCGGAGAAATGTTTACAGAGATGCTTGGACTCAATCTGGACGAGTTGAAAACACGATTGCAAGCCGGTGAAGCTCCTTGGGAGATTATGCAGGACCTGGGCATAAGTCCCTGGAATATGCGACACAACCATTCACCGTTCTTCGAAACCAACCAGTAATGGAAAAACAACAAGTGGAGGCGGGTTCATCCGCCCCCACTTGTTATTGCGAAGCATTCCGCATCCGTTCTCTGGATGCCGGCCTCCCACACTCTGGAATAGCAAACGATTTACTTAGGAGTAAATGTAATCATGAAAACAAGCATAAAAATTATTCTCATCGTTGCAGGAGTAGCCCTAATCGCGGGCGGCTATTACCTTTACAGCAGCTACACGGATGCACAGGCAGCCCGGGATTCCATTTCCAACCTTGAAACGGATATCATCGAGCAGGGCACCCTGGTTTCAACAATCAGCGCTACTGGTAAGGTGCATTCCGGGCAGTCTGCCACCCTGAATTGGGAGACCAGCGGTACCGTTGAAGCTGTAAATGTGGAAATCGGACAAAACGTTAAGGATGGAGATATCCTGGCTACATTGGAGCAGTTGTCTTTGCCGCAGAACATCATCCTGGCTCAGGCTGAGCTGACAGATGCTCAAAAAGCGCTTGACGATTTGTATACCGACGCCGAAAAAGCCAAGAACGAAGCCATGAAGTCCATCTCCGCCTTTGCAAACGAGGTGCGTGATGCCCAGTATCAACTGGATAACTATACTGTGCCATCCAACCAGGTCGACCTGGAAACCATGGAAGCGTTGGACCTCATGGAAGAGAGGCTTAACCAGGCTCGGGAGGCTTTTGAACCGTACAAACACTTGTCGTCGGGCAATAATACCCGTCAAAACCTCCTGGATGATTTGAATGATGCCCAAAGTGAGTACGATTCGGCCGTTAAACGGCTGGATTACGAGTATGAATTGGCAGTGGCGAGTGCAAACCTCTCTGAAGCCAGAGAGGATTACGAAACCTGGAAAGACGGTCCAGACCCTGACGATATCGCTGCTTCCCAAGCGCGCATTGCAGCGGTGGAGGCTAACCTCTCCCAGGCTTGGATTGAGACCCCTTTAAGGGGCACAATTACCGAAGCGTACCCTCAGCCCGGAGATCAGGTCTCAGCTAACACGAAGGCTTTCCGGGTGGATGATCTGACGAAATTGTACGTGGACCTGGAAGTTTCTGAAGTGGATATCAACCAGATTGTAGTGGGACAGCCGGTGACAATAAAATTTGATGCTATCCGCGATAAAGGTTATCACGGTACCGTAGCTGAAGTCGCTCTGATCGGTTCGAACGTCCAGGGTGTGGTCGAATACACTGTGACCGTAGAGTTGGCAGATGCTGATGAAGACGTACGTCCCGGGATGACCTCGGAGGTTGAAATCGTGGTCGCCCAGCAGGATCAAGCCTTACTTATTCCCAACCAGGCAATCCGTTTCGAAGACGGTGTACAGGTGGTTTTCATCATGAAACCCGGCGGGGAGATGGCGCCGGTTGAAGTTACCCTGGGGTTGTCTTCCGAAACCCACAGCGAAGTCCTGTCGGGCGATCTCAAAGCCGGTGACACGGTCGTGCTGAACCCGACTTCTTTGGAAGAAGCTCCTGAGATGGGGCTGCCGTTCGGCAGGGGTCTCAGAGAGGGTGGTACGCCGCCCGGGGTTGGAGGTGAGGAATGAGCGAGTGGGTTGTTGACGCAAGGGACCTGACAAAGGTCTATCAGATGGGTGATGTAGAAGTGCATGCCCTGCGGGGTCTCTCAATGCTAATCGAGCCTGGTGAAATAGTCGCCATAATGGGTCCTTCCGGCTCTGGCAAGTCCACCTTGATGAACATGCTGGGCTGTCTCGACAGCCCGACCTCTGGTGAGTATTACCTGGACGGTGAGAGGGTGGCAGGAATGGTCGATGACCAGTTAGCCGATATTCGCAACCGCAAGGTGGGCTTCGTTTTTCAGGGCTTCAACCTGCTGCCACGTTCGAGCGCTCTGGCGAATGTCGAGCTGCCCTTGCGCTACAGCTCCACGAATGGCAGAAGCCGCCGCGGGATGGCGAGGAGTGCCTTGGAAGTTGTGGGACTCGGGGATCGTATGAATCACCGTCCTAACGAACTTTCCGGAGGTGAGCAGCAGCGCGTCGCCATCGCCAGAGCAATCGTCAATGAACCTTCAATCGTGATGGCTGATGAACCTACTGGAAACCTTGATACGAAGTCCGGTGATGAGATCATGGAATTGCTGCTCAGTTTAAACCATGATCAAGGCACAACCCTGATCGTAGTTACCCATGATCCTGAGATCGCTGCACATACCGGGCGAGTGGTGAACATCCGCGATGGACGTGTAGTAATGGAGAATAACCTATGAGTCTGTGGCAGTCTTTTTTGGAAGCAATTGGAAGTTTATCGGCAAACAAAACTCGCTCCAGTTTGACAATGTTGGGCATAATGATCGGCGTAGGAGCGGTAATCGCTTTAATGGGTCTCGGGGAGGGCACGCAAGCCAGCATTACCGGGGAAATTGAAAGCATAGGCACCAATGTCCTGTTTGTAAGTTCGGGAGGTGAGGCCGATAACCCGGAAGCGCTTACGATCAGAGATGCGCAGGTCATCGCAGACCCCAGTTTAGCGCCCTCAGTGAAGAACGTTGCGCCGGTTTTACAGGGCAAGGTGGAAGTCTCCATTCCAGGTGAGAGCACGAGTACCAGCCTGGTCGCCATCACCCCCGAATATCACCTGGTACAGAGTGCGGATGTGGCGCAAGGGTTACCCATTACAGACGATCAACTAGAAAATTATGCCTCTATAGTGCTGCTGGGTACGGATGTGGCTGAAGAACTTTTCAACCGTACGACGGATTTAATTGGCGAAAAAGTGCGCCTTAATGGTCAGGTGTTTACGGTGAGCGGCGTATTGGAAGAACAGGGGGCTGCTGGGTTTGGGAGCTCTGGTGATAATCAGGTGCTGGTTCCTTTGACCACTGCCCAGATGCGTTTGCTGAAGCGCGCCTCCTCGGATGAGGTCGATTTGATTTACATTCAGGCAAACAACGCCGAAGGTGTTCCGGCAGCAGAAGAAGAAGTCGCTCAAATCCTGCGTTCACGCCACCGCAGCACCCTTGGAGAAGACGATTTTGAGATCACCACAACGCAGAGTATTGTGGATATGGCTGAAACCATAACCAATACGCTGACGTTATTCCTGGGTGCTATTGCCGGGGTCTCCCTGCTGGTTGGTGGTATCGGTATCATGAACATCATGCTGGTCACTGTTACCGAACGTACTAAGGAAATAGGACTGCGAAAGGCTATGGGTGCCCGTAAGAGGGATGTTTTGAGCCAATTCCTGGTTGAATCTTCGTTGCTCAGTTTGGGCGGGGGTTTAATCGGCATCATGCTGGGTTTTGGGATTGCAATTATGGTCGGTAGGTTGATATCCATTGATGCAGTCATCACGGTTGAAGTGGTGCTGCTAGCGACCCTTTTCTCAGCCGCAATCGGATTGTTCTTCGGGTTGTATCCTGCCAACCGGGCGGCGTCACTTGAACCTGTCGAAGCGCTGCGGTCGGAATAAGCGGCGGGGCAGTTCAAAATTATTCTGGGTTTGATATTTCGGTGGACGGTGGGTTAACGATTACCCATAATTATTAATATCTAATATTCCCCAGATGTTATGTGCATATCTTCGTGTTTGGATGGTAAAATTTAACATCTGGTGGGTTGGCCGTTAATGCTTGCGAAGCTTATACTACCATGCCGTTCCTCCAGAACGATAAACTTTGGAGATTTATGTATTCTGATCGCTAGATGGTAGTGACGACGTAAACATTGGAGAACTGGAATATGAAAAGAGCAGCATTGATCGCCGTGATTCTGGCTTTGTTTCTCATGGGTTCGAAACCGGTAAATAGGAAGTTGGTTCGTCTCACCATCATAAATAAATCGGGGGTTGAGCTCTTCATCCGGCTCGATAATTTAGAGACCGATTATGAGGGCGAAATTTTATATAATTTTACGATCCCGGAAGGAGACCGCAATAACCCGACGGTTATAGAATACACGATCTACGAGGATATTTACAATGTCACAATGCTGTACGTCAAAGAGTGGGATCCCGTTTACCAGTATTCGCCGTGTGATTTAGCGCCCCATTACTCCCAGCTAATTGCTGACCGCAACAATCGCTGGGTGTTTACTGAGTGTGCTCAAAAACCTCCTCGACCCGGCGAACGATCAATGGATAAAATCTACCAGGGTGTCACCATGAATAAACGGACATATTTCCGAGCGTTGATAGGCATTCCGAATCCCTGGGGTTATATGGGGGGCTGTATTTTCAAGTATCAATATCGATAAGGTGTTGGCAAGCTTGCTCTAACGCTGATGGTAAGGATCCCGCCTCAGCGCTTCCCATTACACTTTTTGAGTTTGTTTGGTAAAATTACGCAAGATAAAATTTTCATTAATCAATCAGTAATCCAATTTTTTTAATTCATGAGGAGGTTGTTATGGAATTCGGCAAGGCTTTTGTTTATCAATTTGAAGATCGAGAGTGGCTGAAGAAGCTCGGCATCGGCGCGCTGCTCTTGCTCATTCCCCTGCTTGGTCAGCTTTGGATCGCCGGTTGGGCATTGGAGATCACTAAACGTGTTATCCGGCGAGACCCGGAACCCTTAGCTGATTGGAACGATTTCGGCGGCTACCTGGTGAGGGGCTTTCAGGTGTTCATCATCTTTTTTGTTTATGCGCTGCCGATCATCCTGGTATCAGCCTGTGTGTCGATAATATTCCCTTCAGCTTTTGACCCATCAGCTAGTAGCGATGTCGCGGCTAGCGCCTGGGCTGCTTTTGCGTGTGTAAACTGCGTGATAATTCTATACTCCATCTTGCTGGCATTTTTCATTCCAGCGGCGTTGGGTAATTTTGCTGCCAAAGAGCAGTTCGGAGCAGCCTTTCGTTTTGGAGAAGTATGGGGTTTAGTGCGCGCCGCACCCGGAGCGTACATCCTGGTCTTTTTAGGGTATATATTGACCGGATTGATTGCCTGGTTGGGAGTCATCCTTTGTGTAATAGGTGTGGTAATTACGATGTCCTACGCTCAATCCGTGATGGGAAATCTGATGGGACAGGCGTACAACGTAGCCACAGCTGAACAGCAGCTTGAACCCGTCGAGGCGGTCTGATATTCGGTCTGAACCGACCTTTTAGATAAGTGATTAGGGCTTGGGTGAAACCAAGCCCTTGTTTTTTTATACCGCGGGTGCGATTCACTCTTGTCCTGCTGACCAAACCTCCCGCAGGTTGCTCATGACTGGTGGGAATAGGTAGCTTCCCCTCCCCATTCAGGGGGAGGGGTCAGGGGTGGGGGTGCGATTTATCTTTCTACGTTCACCCCTCGCCAGAACGCTACGTAATCCTTGATCTCACTTGCCATGTTGCTGGGGTTGGGATAGTACCAGGCGGCGTCCTTGTTAGTGTCTCCGTTGTCCACGATATTGTAATAATTGGCTTTGCCTTTCCAGGGGCAGGTAGTGTGAGTTCCGCTATCCTGAAAATAGTCCCTGTTTATCGACTCCGGAGGGAAGTAGTGGTTTCCTTCGATTACGATTGTGTCGTTGCTTTCTGCTAAGACTTTGCCATTCCAAATAGCTTTTGCCATCTTTTACTCCTTATTTTTGTCATTATTATTCCGGTTTTTTGGTTGTTAGTTTTCCAATAGATAGACGCAATAAGGGGTAATTCTCTTACGGAGTTTAGGGAATTCAAAGACCCTTTGGGGTTTTCAAAACCCAAAGGGTCTGAAAAAGAGAAATTAATTTATATGCATCTTGACTGGTTTACCCGGATGTTCTGAACGGATCCGGTTCTCTTCCGGCAATGACATCGTCCAGCACGTTCTGCAGGACCTCCCTCGTCATCGCCCCGGCGAAGACATAGCGCACGACGCCATCCTGATCGATGAACCAGCTCGTCGGCAGACCTATGGGCGTATACAGGTTGTTGGTCAGGCTGCCGTCCTCGTTGAGCACCAGGGGAAACTGAACGTTGAACTCATCCCGAAAAGCCTCCACGGCTTCCGGGTTCTCCTGCAAGTTGATCCCAATAAAGACCACTTCCTGATCTCCAAACTGGTCAGCCGCTTCTACCAAATGGGGCATTTCCAAACGGCAGGGTCCACACCAGGAGGCGAAGACATTGATCAGTACGGTTTTGCCGCGCAGGTCGCTCAGACGGATCGTCTCGCCGTCCAGGGTTGTGCCTGTGAAGTTAGGAGCCAGTTCCCCTACCTTGGTGCCGACTGGCAAGTCTAAATCTGTTTGCACTGCAGCTTCAGTTTGTGATTGTGCAATAGCACGCTGGTCAAAAAACACGTCCGCTGCCATAATGCCAATGACCAGGATTAAAACTAATGGTTTCCAAATACGGCTCATTTTAATTCTCCATTTTATATACAATTACCAAGCTTGTTAGTTCAAGCCGCTTGTGATTTTCAAGCCGCTTGGTACTTTCAAACCGCTTTTAATGTCAAACCGTTTATAACGTCAAACCTGTTCCAAAAGTCTTTGTGATCCAATTGCTTATTTGGATCAAGTTGCCGGTGAACACCAACAGACCCATTATGACGAGCAGTCCGCCGCTCGCAGCAGTTAGCTGTGGTATATAGCGCCGGATGGCAAGAATCGTCTTTTTACCGGCAGCACGGTTCAGTGCCAGTGCCATGAGGATAAAGGGCACGCCCAATCCGAGCGCATATGTGAGCAGTAAGCCCATGCCCGCAAACACCGTATCAGCCTGGCTGGCAATTACCAGGATTGAGGCCAACACCGGGCCAATACATGGTGTCCATCCGACGCCAAATGCGGCTCCCATCAATGCTGAACCGGTTGGACCGGCTGCACGCCCACGTGCGTCTGCAACATCTACACGCGCCTCTCGCAGCAACCACGGGATGTGGATCACGCCTAATAAGTGAAGACCGAACACCACGATAATCAGACCGGCGATCCTGCTCACCAGGACCTGGTTGCTCAGCAAAAAGCCCCCCAGCAATGTCGCTGAAGCGCCGAAAATTGTAAAGACGAATGCCAGACCGAAGACGAAAGAGAATGCGTTAACCAGCAGGGTGCGGCGTTGGGAATCATCCTGCGAACCGGTCAGCTCTTCGAATGACATTCCGGTGAGCTGGGCCAGGTAGGCTGGTATTAAAGGAAAGACGCAGGGGGATAGGAAAGAAAGCACACCTGCTGCGAATGCACCAACAAATCCGATTGTTCCGATATCCATGATAATAACTCCGGGTGTAAGTTGAGAAAAAAAACAAGGGAGGGGGCGTTTGAGCCCTCCATATATTTGACGGTGCCTTCATCTCATTTCTTACAGCAAACAACCTCCCGCGGGAGGTTTGGTTGGATCGTCATTCGTAAGAATCCTCCCTGACATGGCATCAAAATATACACAAGCATTCATTTCGACGATCGGTCAGGGTGACCGGACAAACGCCTAACAAGGAGGCTTATGGGTCTACTGTAGCGAAAAGATATTATTTTACAACTCGGCACGATGTATTGCCGGAGGTACGAATTCCCGATTTTCAAAAAAGTAAGCAAATTTTCAGGAGGTAATCATGCAAAAAATAATTGGTAAGATGGCCAGAATGTATCCCTTGATGATAGTCATGGGTGTCATGATCGTCGTCATTGCTTTTATCATCGGTTATATCAGCTCGCAAACAGCTGGGGCATATTTCGCCGAGAGCAAATTGGTTCGCGAGACCACTCTTATGGCACAGCGGGCTTCCATCCAAAGCGTCGGATTATGGCTGCCGTACTTCAAGTTCTTTGGTCTCGGATTGATCCTGGGCGGCATCGTCATGGCGCTGCGGGTCATCCTCGACAGTCTTAAGGACGCCAGCGTAATCGTGCTTTCCAACCTGCCGGAAGGGAAGCGACCGGACATGCCCAAGCCACCCTGGTACGGTCTTTTAATGCCGTTCGTGATGATGTTGGGTGTACTGATCTTTACCTACGCCCTGGTGGTATCTCTGGGATTAGCGGGGACAGCCCGGTCAGTTTTCGCCAACCCTCTGCCGACTATTGACGCCGCAGGCGCAGGTTCAGCGCTCCTGGCTCAGGTGCAGACCATTCACTCGGTTTCCGCCTGGTTGGTGCCGTTCAAGTTCTTCGGTATGGCAACCATGTTCCTATCCATTGTGATGGGATTGGCGACCATTGTATTCACGCTAAGCGCCCAGACGGAGTTGATCCAGAAGGGTATCCGCATAGCCCGCGGTGTCGAGGTGGTAGACGACCACGAGCACGTAGAAAATGTTGCTAGCATAGAAGCTGAAATGGCTGCAGCATAACCTAAAATTAAACCCTTGAATCGTTTTTGGAGGTTCTCATGAACACGTTACAACCTGCAAAATCCACCTGGCAGTCCAAGGTCTTTCCTTTGTTGATCTTGATTGGTTGGATAATCGTAATTGCAGTATTTTTTATCGGCTTATTTTTACTGACCCCCACTGCATCCAGTTACTGGGGTGGCAACGCTAAGGCAGTCCGTGATGCTGCCGAAGCAGGCACACCGCTGCTGGCTCTATTGGGTGTATTGGTTACAATTCCCCGCTGGTTAGAACCGCTTACCTTCCTTGGTGTGGCGAGCTTCATGACCGGCATTGCTTTAGCATTCTCTACAATCCCTAACTTACTGAAGGATCGCGGCAAATTGATGAGTGTTTGTTTCCCGCTATTCGTGAAATTAGGTAAGTAGGATCGAGTTTACCAGACGAGTTTTAATAGGAGTAATATCATGCAAGAAAAAAAAGCATCCTTTCCATTCAACATGATTGAAAGTATGATGCCGCTGTATCCTGTGTTAGCCGTGATGGGTTGGATGTTAGCCTTGATCGCATTCCTGGTCGGTCTGTATGTCCTCAGTCCAGCACAAACTACCTTCTTATCCGACGCCAAAGCAGTACGTGAGGGAGCGGCTGTTGGCAGCGCTTTCGTGCAGGCTAATGTCATCAGCCATGTCACCGAAGCCTGGTTGCCGCAGCTAAAGTTCTTGGGATTAGGTCTGGGATTGTTAGCCATAGTCATGGCGCTCGGCACAATTGCTAAGAAGCTGCGCTACATGGGTAAGGTGCTCACCGATCATATCCCCGACGACCAGCGTCCCGCCATGCCCCCGCAGCCCAAGCAGGTGCGCTGGTTCCAGATCAACGCCATGATGGGGATCATGCTTCTTATGTTGGTCCTGATCATCGGAATTGTGCTAGCGATTACCATAGTTCCAGATTATTGGAATAATTCCATCGCCAGTGAGCTCAATCTGGCAGAAGTCGGTTCAGCTCTGTTGTCCCAATTGGCAGTCATCAGCAGCTATGCCTTCTGGCTCAATGCCTTACGTATGATTGGGATCGCCTTCCTGTTTACTGCCATCGCGATCGCTTTGACAGTGATCATCGGAACTCTGCGCCTGCAGTCGAAAGTTTTGTTGAAATTCTACGAGCAAAACAGCTAACCAAACATCTCCAGCGCATCTAATTGATTGCTGGATGAAATGAAAAACAGCCCCGGACGTTTATCCAAGGGGCTGTTTTTCGTTTTAATAGTTCACACTTCTTGAATCAGTTTCCTGGAATTATCCCTGATTATCGACCCACAAGTTAAGCCCCCAATTATATGGGTCATAACGCATTTTAAGCGATCCCTGGTTATCCTGTATCCAGGTCCGTCGTTCATCGTCCGGGAGGTGCTTGATGATGAAATCGATCACGCCTTCTTTACCGCCGAAGTCGATCTTGTACCAATTGAATATAGCGGAAGTGTGAAGTTCTGATTTGTCCTGATCGATCCTTATATTAGTATCCACGAAACCGCGCCCTGCCAGGTCTAACTGAGTGTTGATCCTCTCGGCGGTGTAAGCCCGGATGGGTGGACAGGAACGGCTGGCGCAGTTCAAAGCGAAATGGATGCGCACATCTGGCTCGCTGATTACCCAATCCAGGCGCGGGTCGGTTGAAGCGAATTGGGGACCGGGAATATATGGATGACCGCGGTTCGTGCGCAGAATGCCGTGCTCGATATCTTCCAGGTTTACGGGCAGACCGCCAACATCATAAGCTGCCTTACGAAAAAATGCCAGCACTCCGAGACGACCTTCAGTGACGCTGTTCTGGACGCTGAAATTGATAATGCCGTCAAGAACCAGGGCGTTGTACAGGTTGATCCAGAATGCTAAACTCTCATCACGTCCAGATAACGCAGCCGGGTCGAAGAACCTCAGGCGCGGGGCGCAGAAATCTCGATATTCGGCATAGGCTTTACTTTCCCGCAATCTGGCGTAGTTCACTTGATAGCCATCCTCATCCATAGCGGCGATTTTGAACTCATCCATCGCCATCTTGAGCTCGGCTGCGAGATCTATGCTTTCGGTTTGTGATGGCTGGTATGGTGCGGCGTTTAATACTTGGTCTGGTTTAACACCTGTGATGCGGTCCAAGAGCCCATTTCGTGCCTGGATAAGAGCGTCTTTCCAGTTTGTTGAGTACTGCTCTGTCATGTTATTTTCCCTCGATGTAGTTTTACCATGGTTAAGACAGGTTTAAAGAGGGATTTCTTACAAAAACCTCCCCAGGTTGCAAACCCACCTCCCGCAGGTTGCGTGTGGATAGGAGCAACCTCCCGCGGGTTGCGT
>JAUWPO010000111.1 GCA_030611505.1 Chloroflexota bacterium | reverse complement strand
TCTTGTGACCTACGATGTCACTCGTATGAATATTGGATGCCGAAGCATCCGTTCTTTGGATGCCCACTACGCCTTATTTTGCTACGCGGACGGCGGCATAGTTGACGACCTGTTCGTGTACCGGCTTCCCGATCCCGATGTTGAGGATCGGGATTATTTTTTCCTGGTAATCAACGCCTCCAACCGGTCAAAGGACGTCGCCTGGGTCAAAGCTCATACCGGTCAGTATGAAGTGCAGGTGAGGGACATATCTGACCAAACCTACATGCTCGCATTTCAGGGACCTGAAGCGCCGCAGATTCTCGACCGTATGACTTCCGCCCACCTGACTCAGATGAAACGCTTCAGCGCGGTGCAAGATACGATTGTGGAGGATGTGCCCGTGTTATTAGGTCGCACTGGTTATACGGGTGAAGATGGTTTTGAGCTCTTCTTCCCGGCGGAGAGCGCCTTGAAGGTTTGGGAAGCCATATTAAAGGAAGGAAAAGCAGAAGGCGTGAAGCCCATTGGTCTGGCTGCCCGCGACAGCCTGAGGTTTGAACCATGTATGCCGCTTTATGGACACGAGCTTTCGGCTGCCATCACGCCCATTGAAGCGAGGCTGTCCTTTGCGGTCAGCCTTGACAAGGATTTCATCGGGCGCGATGCACTGCTTAAGCAGAAGCTGGAAAAGCCGGACCGGGTCCTGGTTGGATTTGAGCTGGTCGATAGGGGCGTGCCGCGCGAGGGCTATACTGTATTGTATGAGGGAGAGCCGGTCGGCGCAGTGACCTCAGGTATGTTCTCGCCGACGACCGGGCGCTATCTTGGAATGGCTTACGTACCGCGCGAAATCTCATCACTTGGTACGGAAATACAAATTCAGATTCGCAAGAAGCTGGTCGCGGCGAAGATCGTTAAACGTCCTTTTTACGTGCCAGCTTACCGGCGATAACCCTGATAGGCTTGATTTTTGAAGTAAAATTAAGATATTCAACAAGGTGCCTTGCAGGGGTTTGGTCTTCGGAAATGAATCCTTAACAGGGCTTGTGACGGCAAAAACTAATAACAAAACCAAAACGATGAGGAGATACGTACTATGAAACTTGATAAGGATGCACGTTATACCAAGGAACACGAGTGGATTCGCAAAGAGGGCGAACTGTTCATCTATGGCATCAGCGACCATGCCCAAGACCAGTTGTCGGACATCGTTTTTCTGGAACCGCCTGAAGTGGGCGACAGCTTCGCGCAGGGTGACTCAATTGGTGTTGTCGAGTCGGTCAAAGCCGCATCCGACCTCTATCTGCCCATGAGCGGCGAAATTGTAAAGGTGAACGACGCGCTTGTGGATGCTCCTGAGATCATGAACAGTGACCCATACGGGGAGGCCTGGATCATCAAGTTTAAAGCCTCCGACCCGGCAGAATTCGACCAATTGATGTCGCCGGAGGATTACGAGAAATATACACAGGAAGAAGAATAATGTCACCATATCTGCCGCAAACTGAAAACGACCGGCGCACCATGTTGGAGACCATCGGCTTATCTTCCGTGGAGGAGCTTTTTGAGGATGTGCCGGAGCAGCACCGCTTCCCAACGCTGAACCTGCCGGGTGCAGTCTCGGAGATGGAGATCCTGAATGAATTGTACGGCATGGCTCTAAAGAACAGTTCTACTGGATGCTATGCCACATTTCTCGGCGCTGGTGCGTACAATCACTTTGTCCCCAGCGCTGTTCCTGCTATGGCAAGTCGGGGCGAGTTCCTGACCGCATACACCCCCTACCAACCCGAAGTGAGCCAGGGGACACTGCAAGCAGCTTTTGAGTACCAGAGCATGATCGCTGAATTGACAGGCATGGAGGTTGTCAACGCCAGCCATTACGATGGCGCTACATCCATGGCGGAAGCTGCGATCATGAGCCACAACGTTGGGCGCGGTAAACGCAATAAGATCATCGTGTCGCCGCGAGTTGATCCCCAATACCGTCAGGTGATGCGCACCTACCTGCCCGCTGGACAACTGCTCATAACCGGTGACGAGGATTTAAACGCCGGTCTGGGTGACCTCAAAGCCATGCTTGATGGAGAAACTGCCTGCCTGATAGTGCAGAATCCAGATTTCTTCGGGCAGCTATTGGACGTGGACGGGCTGGCGGAGGCGGTGCACGAAGTGGGTGCGCTGCTGGTTGTTGTGGCGAACCCCATCCACAGTTTGGGTCTGTTGAAACCGCCTGGGGAATACGGTGCTGATATTGTGGTCGCCGAAGGACAGCCGCTAGGTGCGGGTCTCAATTTCGGCGGGCCATACCTGGGTGTGTTCGCGGCAACCATGAAGCACGTACGTAAGATGCCGGGTCGTCTGGTGGGCGAGACTGTCGATGTTGACGGGGCGCGCGGTTTTGTGTTGACGCTTGCTCCCCGCGAGCAGCACATACGCAGGGAAAAAGCCACCAGCAATATCTGCACCAATCAGGGTCTTATTGCCCTGATAGCAGGCATGTACTTGGCTTACATGGGCAAAGGTGGAATGCAAAACGTAGCCGAGATTTGCTACCACCGGGCGCACTACGCCGCTGCCGGGATTGATAAATTGGATCGCTACCAGGTGATCTCCTCGGGACACTTCTTTAATGAGTTCGTCGTCCAGTGCCCGAAACCAGTTGACGAGATAAATCAGGCTCTCTTGGAAGAGGGCATCCTTGGCGGTTACGACCTGCAGTTAGATTATCCTGAGGCAGTGAACCAGATGCTGGTATGCGTAACCGAGATGAACGACCGGATGCAGATAGACCGGTTGATCCAAGTGTTAGGCCAGATCGGATAGAGGAGAAATCAGAATGAGAAACCAATTGGAACCTTTAATTTTTGAAATCTCTTCTCCGGGACGGGAAGCATTCACTCTGCCGGAATTGGGCGTCCCTGAGGTGCAGTTGCCCGAAGGCTACACCCGCCAGCAGCTCAACCTGCCGGAAGTCAGCGAACTGGATTTTGTGCGTCATTACACGCACCTTAGCCAGATGAACTACTCGATCGACACGGTCTTTTACCCACTCGGTTCGTGCACGATGAAGTACAACCCCAAGGTGAATGAAAAAGCAGCCGCCATTGAAGGCTTGAGCCAGGTGCATCCCTTGCAGCCCGAATCCACGGTTCAGGGCAGCCTGCAGTTGATGTATGAGCTGCAGGAAGCGCTTAAGGAGATTGCCGGTTTTGCGGCAGTCTCACTCCAGCCGGCGGCAGGCGCTCACGGTGAGTTTGCCGGTGTGCTGATCATGCGTGCCTATCATGAAAGCCGGGGGGACAGCAAGCGCACTAAGATGCTGATCCCAGATTCAGCTCACGGTACCAATCCGGCTTCGACCGCCATGAGCGGTTACACAGTTGTCGAGCTGCCGTCGGACGAGCGCGGCAACGTTGACCTGGAAGCCCTGAAGCAGGAGTGCGATGACACGGTCGTCGGACTGATGTTGACCAATCCTAATACGCTGGGACTGTTTGAAGAGCACGTACTGGAGGTTTGCGAGACCATCCATAACTGCGGCGGTTTGATCTACGGCGACGGGGCAAACCTGAATGCCCTGATGGGTATCACCCGCCCGGGTGATTTGGGGATTGACGTGTTGCACTTCAATCTGCACAAGACCTTTTCCACACCGCATGGCGGTGGTGGTCCGGGCAGTGGACCTGTAGGTGTCACCGAGAACTTAGCCCCCTTCTTGCCAGGACCGATTGCCGCTAAAGATGACGATGGATATAAACTTGTGCTTCCCGAGCAGTCGATCGGTCGTATGAAAGCTTTTTACGGCAATTACGGCGTGTTCATCCGTGCATACACATACATCCGGATGATGGGACCGGATGGTCTGAGGGCGGCTTCCGAAATGGCAGTTCTTAACGCCAACTACTTGAAAGCCAGAGTGGCGCCGCACTTCCCCGTGGCTGTGGAGCGTACCTGTATGCACGAGTTCGTCTCCCACGGAGACGTGCCGGGCACCGATATAATTACGCTGGACGTCGCCAAGCGGTTGATCGACCTGGGTTTCCACCCGCCGACCATCTATTTCCCGCTGATCGTGCACGATGCCCTCATGATCGAGCCGACTGAAACAGAGAGCAAGGAGACCCTCGACGCCTTCGCCGTTGCAATGACGCGAATTGCAGAAGAAGCGCGCACCAATCCGCAGGTGCTGCACGATGCGCCGCACATCACGCCGGTCAGGCGTTTAGATGAAGCCCAGGCGGCAAGAAAGCCAGTGTTGTGTTATAAGGGTTAAACCTCACCCCTAACCCCTCTCCCAAAGTAAACGGAGTTTACTAAAACGAAGTTTAAGCAAACAACGTTTGCCAGAGAGGGACCACAATCATCCACCTTCAACCCTCCCCCTGTATTGGGGGAGGGGTTTATTGCAAGGACGGAGCAAATGGCGACTGTCTTCATGAAGTGGCTCGAAACCAGCCCTGAGGATTACGAGCGCGGAATTCAGATCCTCACCCTGGGGCGTTTGGGGGAGTTGAAGCAAAAGATTGCTCGACAATATGTGAGCGCTGGTGACCGTGTGCTCGAAATCGGCTGCGGTACCGGCACGCTGGCGGTATTGATGGCCGAAAATGGCGCCAGCGTCGTCGGGATCGATGCATCTCCTGCCATGCTGGAAGAAGCTCAAACGAAAGTCGCACAAAAAGAAATGGGGGAGCGAGTTACCATAAAATTTTTGGATGCATCGCAGGTCGCTGATGAATTTCAACCCGCCAGCTTCGACCTGATCGTATCCACTCTGGTTTTCAGCGAAATCCCATACGATGAGCAGCGCTATGTACTCGAGGCCTGCCGGAGGTTGCTTGCGCCCGGTGGTCGCTTGCTGATCGCCGACGAGGTGATCCCATCCAGCCATCTGAAACGCATCCTTTATTCCATGATTCGTTTGCCGCTCGTCCTCGTTACCTGGTTGCTCACCCGTACGACGACTAGTGCACTGCGAGATTTCGGGGACTTGCTCGTGGAAAGTGGGTTCACCTGCCAGACTCCCCTTGTTTACCTGAAAGGAAGCCTGGTGCTGTTTGAAGCGGTGTCAACCAGCGAGTCCATACCGGTCCCCTCTGAGTTGGCATCCCAAGCCGCGGGTCGCCTGGTGCATCGAGCCACCATGCGTACTTTGCTCGCTGACCTGTGGGCTTTATTCTTCCGCATCATACCCCCCTATCCAAAAGTGCGCCCGGGTTTGTATGCCGTCGGAAATCCGGGCTCGAATGCCCCTGTCCTGGTAACCGGCAACTATGACCTGACTGTGCGGCGTCTGGTGCGAAAAATCGATGGACAATTGGATACCTGGGTTATGGTGGTCGATTCGGCGGGAATTAATGTATGGTGCGCCGCCGGTGGGGGATATCTCACGGCTGAGAAGGTCATTGGTGCGCTCAAGTCCACCCGCCTGGAGGAGATCGTTGAACATCGCGCCCTGATCCTGCCGCAGTTGTGTGCCAATGGTGTGGATGGCTGGAAAGTGCGTGAAGCTACTGGGTGGGGCGTTCATTGGGGACCGGTGCGCGCAGCCGACATTCCCTCTTACCTGCACGCTGGCAAGAAGAAAGATGACCAGATGCGCTGGGTGCGCTTCCCACTCAAGGATCGCCTGGAGATGGTGACGGTCACCCTGGGCTTTTATGGCTTGCTGATCCTGCTGCCTATCCTCATCTTTTGGAGGCATCTTTTCTGGCCGGTGGCTGCCAGCCTGTTCGGTTTGTCTTACTTTTACGCCGTGGTCCTCCCCTGGCTGCCCGGTCGAGATGGGCTCCAGAAGAGTATATCGCTCTCCTTGATCGGGGTATTTGGTTTATTGGTCTACACCTGGATTTGGAATCCAATGCCTCCCCAGCAGTTGTTCAATTGGTCGTTGGGATTGATCGCGCTGTCTGTGTTCACAGCGGCGGAACTGCAGGGAATGTCGCCCTTGATGCGCGGCGAGCAGGCAAATTGGGGCTGGGAAGTCTTGATTGGAGTCGTTTTATTGTCCATCTATCTGGTCGCGCCGTTCGCGCTTGGTTGGAGATGAGACCATGACCGAGCAGCCGACGTTCTGGTCTTCGATGAGTGAACACTGGACCCTCGCGCGTACCCTGCGTGGTCTAGAGATCCATTTTGACCCCGTCAGGTGCACCGGGGTCTGGCAATGTTACCAGGTCTGTCCGGTTGGCTGCTGGACGCCCGATCATGAACGCAGAGCGGCGGTTTTTCACGACCCGGATTGGTGCATCGCCTGCGGGGCGTGCGTGCTGCAGTGCCCAGAGAGCGCGATCGAGTTGAAGTGATTGAGAGATGGAGACCTTAGATATCCCCCATGAGAGGGGCTACTCAGTTGTGAGAGAGGAAATAAATGCCTTCTGTAGAAGAAGTCCTAGAAATGCTCGCGGCAAAAGCCAACCCTGACCAGCTCGCAGGTATGGCAAAGTACGGTATGACTGTGGAGAAGCGGCTTGGTGTTAAAGTCCCGCAGATGAGAAAGATCGCAAAAGAGATTGGGAAGGATCACAAACTAGCGTTGTAGCTGTGGAAGACTGGGAGCACTGAAGCGATGATCCTCGCTTCGATGGTGGACATACCGGATGAGATTACGGAGGAGCAAATGGAGGCTTGGGTGCAGGACTTCGACTCCTGGGACGTCTGCGACCAGGTCTGCATGAACCTCTTCGACAGGACTCCCCTGGTGTGGAAGAAGATCCATGATTGGTCTGACCGTGAGCAGGAGTTCGTGAAGCGCGCCGCTTACGCCCTGATCGCCTGCTTGGCGGTACACGACAAGGGGGCTTCGGACGATGTATTTATCTCATTGATTCCAGTTATCAAGGCAGGAGCCACGGACAATCGCAACTACGTGAAGAAAGCGGTGAGCTGGGCGCTCAGGAACACCGGCAAGCGCAATCTGGAGTTGAATACGGTTGCCCTGGCTACTGCACGGGAGTTGCGGGGCATAGATTCGAGCTCCGCCAGATGGATCGGCTCAGATGCCATCCGTGATCTGACGAGCGACGCAACCAAAAGAAGATTTGAGAGGATGAAGAGTAGGTAGAAAGAATAAGATACCTGGCTTTAATTGAAAGCGTTTGCAAGTGTAAGTTGCAATGTGATAAATATTTTTCTGGAGCATACATAATTGCATAATTCAAAAATAGCTGTGCTATCCGATTTTGACGGCACTATCACAATCTGTAATGTGCTGAACTCTCTGTACGAAAAATTTGCTGCTCCTTCCTACCGGGAAGCTCTTGAACGTTGGAACCGGGGCGAGATCAGCACGATGGAGGAGATCGAAACCGTGTTCGCTACCGTGAGTGCGAGCCGTGCTGAGATGGAATCCTTCCTTGATACTTTCGAGCTGGATCTAGGCTTGCCCAATTTATTGATATACTGCCGCGAAGCGGGGATCAAGTTCGTAATAGTCAGCGATGGGTTGCGCTGGTACATTGAATACATTATGCGCCATCATGGAATTCAAGAAGTGGCAGTATATGCATGTGAAATTCATTTCGAACGGGGCGGTTATCGCTTTTCATATCCCTGGTTCGATTCCACCACTCCCATGCGCAGCGTTTCTAAGTCCACAATCGTGCGCGATTACCAGTCGAGGGGGTACAAGGTGGTTTTCATCGGCGATGGTGTCAGCGATTTCGAGGCCGCACAGGTGGCGGATATCGTTTATGCCCGCGATGTGCTGTTGGATTACACTAATGATCAAGGAATCCAGGCCCGAGAGTTTTCAGATATGCGGGATATTATTGGGGATTTGAAGAAACTGGCTTGAAGGTTAGACAAATTGTGGTTTTATCACCCGTTTACGTCGGGGAGTATCATAACTGGGTGGTATCACGCTCTGCGCCTCACAATGAGAAATGACATTGTGGGAACTTTGCGGGGCTTTTTAACAGGTATATAAACAGAAGGGGAACCCCCAGAAATCATTACGCCAAAGCGAACCCTGCTACAAATGCAGCGATCGTCAGCAGCATAAGCACAGG
>JAUWPO010000149.1 GCA_030611505.1 Chloroflexota bacterium | reverse complement strand
ATAGCGTTGAACTGGATCAGTTACTTCGTTGAAAGGGGGCACGAAGTCCACATGGTATCTACATTTAATTGCGAACCGGATTTGAATATGGCATCCTTGAATGTTGTACCGGTTGCTTTCAGTGGTACTAAGCCCCTCGATATCAAATCAGCGCCAACGAGAAATGAGAGTAGGAGCGGATTTAACCCAGCAGCTTCGGTAAAGCTGCGCACGTCGCTGCGCCAGTGGTTGGGACCTTTTACCCTATCTCAAGCTGGGGTAAAGCTGCGCGAAATCATACTAAGAATTCAACCCGACCTCGTTCATGCCATGCGGATTCCCTTTGAGGGGATGGTAGCTTCATTGGCAAAGACGGATGCACCCCTGCTTATATCTGTGTGGGGTAATGATTTTACATTGCACGCCGAATCCACCCCATTGATGGCGAACTATACAGGCAAAACTTTGGAAAATGCGGACGCTCTGCACGCTGATTGCAAACGCGATATTCGTTTGGCGGTTGGAAGAGGATTTGACCGCACAAAACCCAGCGTGGTACTACCCGGTGGTGGAGGAGTTCAGTTGAATGTGTTTTACCCTCCAAACTCCGATTCAGTTCTAAAGTCTGGCAAGCAATCCAACGAACAAACTAGCGTGCAAGAAAACGGACAAGAGCGATCGAGGTTTGCGGTTATTAACCCGCGCGGCTTACGAGCCTACGTGTGTAATGATGTCTTCTTCAGGGCAATTCCGTTAGTACTGGCAGAAGAGCCGGCTGTGCAGTTCGTTTGTACGACCATGGCTGGTGAAAGAAGTGCATTGAGGTGGGTCGATGAGCTTGGGATTTCAGAACATGTCTCGCTCTTGCCCAGGCAGACGCGTTCCAAAATGGCGGATTTATTTCGTCAATCCAGGGTGGTAATCTCACCAAGCACCCATGATGGGACTCCTAACACTTTGCTTGAGGCGATGGCGTGCGGTTGTCTGCCCGTTGTAGGAGACATCGAATCCCTGAGGGAGTGGATTACACCTGGGTTCAATGGGTTGTTAATTGACCCCAATGACCCGCAGGATATGGCTAAAGCGATATTGACGGCTTTAAATCAGGATGATTTATATGGGCGCGCTTTATCATATAACGTAGATTTAATTGCTGAACGTGCGGAATATGGGAAGGTTATGGATGCTGCTTTGAAGTTTTATCGAGAATTAACAGCGGAATAGGGCTACGATTCTATATAAGCGCGTAATTCGCGGTAGATACCCTTACTACGCAAGCGGCTGAGCGCTTGTGCTTCGATCTGACGAACGCGTTCACGCGTCACACCCATTTTGCGACCTACTTCGTTCAGGGTTAAAATTTCTCCGTCAATCAATCCATAACGCAACTGGAGAATGCGAGCTTCTCTAGGGGGTAATAGGTCCAACATGCTTGCCAGATGTTCCCGAAGTAAGTTGAAGGTTGCTGATTCATCGGGCGGCGTAGAATCGCTGTCTTCGATGAAATCTCCCAATACGTCCTCTTCTTCATCGCCAATCGGTAACTGGAGCGATAATGGGCGTCGAGAGACTTTGATCATGTTCTCTACTTTCTTAGGCGGGACATCTAACTCAAGAGCCAATTCATCTACTGTTGGGTCGCGACTTAATTGTTGTTTAAGCTTATGTTGTGCGCGCAGCATTTTACTGATTTGATCGCCCATATGAACAGGTACGCGTATTGTCCGACTTTGATCGGCTAAAGCTCGGGTTACAGCTTGTCGTATCCACCATGTAGCGTACGTGCTGAATTTAAAACCTCGGTGGTAATCAAACTTCTTAGCAGCCCGCATTAGTCCTATATTACCTTCCTGGATGAGATCCAGGAATGGCACACCGCGTCCCATATATTTCTTAGCGACACTGATAACCAGGCGAGAATTGGCGATAATTAGATGTTCTCTTGCCTCCCACCCGTTTTCAATCAAGGAGCGTAGTTCTCTCTGTCTAGTTTTACTTACATTTCCTTTTGCCAGTTCCTCGCGTGAATATCGGCCCACTTCGATTCTTTGTGCTAACACCTTTTCTTCCCAAGCTTTCAGCAAGGGAACACGTGTGGCTTCTTTCATGTAAAGCCCTATCGTGTCATCGATATCGACGTTGGCCAGAAAATCGTTCTCGTCCTGCTCTCCCTTGTTATCTGTTCCATCTCCGCTACTTTTCCCCCCCCCGATTTCGATTTCTTCTGAAATTGGGATACCAGCACAGATAAGAGCCTCGAATGCATCTTCGATCTGATCGATTTCGGTTTCAGCTCGAGGAAAGAATTTGACTATATCATCTATAGTAATGAAGCCTTGCTTTCTTCCAAACTTAACTAAGCGTGCAAGAGCTGTAGGATCGTCTTTCTCTTCTGCCAGAACTTCTATCAAGCGTTCGTCAATAATTTTGCTCATATTGATTTATCTGGTTTTAAGCCTTTTAATTGAAAACAATGGAGAAGAAATCTGAATTACCCATTATATCATTTATGGAAAAAAAAATCAAGTATAATAGAAACTTTGTTCGGTTATCGCATAATTTTATGAGATTTGTTATCAATGTCCCATAATTAATTTTATTAATTTCGGCATCAAGCCAAGTAAGTAATCTCAACTGAAAAGAGCGGCGCCTGTTTTTAAAAAAGCGCCGCTCTTTTCTCAGTTCTGGTATTTATTAATTATGAATAGCGTGCCCATCAACATCGTGCGCAGCCTCCATAATTACCTCGCTCAGTGTTGGATGGGCATGTACATTACGAGCAATATCAATCGCCGTGAGTTCCATCATTTGGGAAAGAGTTAATTCTGGCAGCAATTCGGTGACCTCGGGACCTATCATGTGAGCGCCGAGTATTTCACCATACTTGGCATCGCTGACAATTTTTACCCAACCCCGGCTCTCACCTAACCCAAGGGCTTTCCCATTTGCCTGGAATGGGAAGCGACCGACGGAGACGTCATAACCAAGTTCTTTCGCCTGGGATTCAGTAAATCCGAAAGATGCTATCTGAGGTTGGCAGTAGGTTGCCCGGGGCAGCATCTCATAATTCAAACTAGTCGTTTCGACCCCGGCAATATTCTCAGCACAAATGATTCCTTGAGCTGACCCGACGTGCGCCAGCATCAATTTGGCGGTCACATCCCCAATTGCCCATATACCGGGAACGTTGGTTGACATACGTTCATCAATTTCGATCGCGCCACCATCAGAAATATCTACTCCCATCTGTTCTAGTCCCAGATTTTTACTGTTTGGTGTGAATCCTATTGAAATCAAAGCTTGTTCGGCTTCGAGTGTTTCCTTACCATTGCCGCCTGATACTAAGACTATCACACCTTCGTTGGTTGTTTCAATAGACTCGACTCTGTGGCTGGTGAGGACGTTAATTTTACGTTTTTTAAATTCTTTTGCCAGCTCTGTAGCTACTTCTTCATCCTCGAGGGGTACAAGACCTGGCAGCATTTCGACAATAGTGATCTCAACGCCGTAAGAATTCCATATCGTGGCGAATTCGACACCAATAGCACCTGCACCGATTATGATAACTGATTCAGGCAGTTTTTCTTGCGTTATGGCTTCTAAATAGGAAACGACTTTCTCCCCATCCACATCCCAACCGGGAGGTAGAATTGTGGAAGCTCCAGAGGCGACTACGATATTCTTACCTTTAAGTTCAGATACTGCGCCATTTTCGTGAGTAACTGTGACGGTGTCTCTGGCGGTAATACCGGCGCTTCCCATTTGAACATCAATTTTGTTCTTCTTCAAAAGAAAGCTGACGCCCTTTGTTAAACGGCTGGAAACCTTCCGACTGCGTTTGACGGCCGCACTGAAATCTAACTCCAGGTTTTCAAACTTGAAGCCAAATTCTCTACCCCGAGTCCGCAGGATATGAGCTATTTCGGCATTTTTAAGCAGTGATTTTGAGGGGATGCATCCTACATTCAGGCATACACCACCCAGCCACTTTTTCTCTACAATTGCGGTTTTCAAGCCAAGCTGTGAAGCACGGATGGCGCATACATAACCAGCAGGTCCAGCGCCAATAACAACGACGTCGTAATCACTCATTTTGTTCTCCTATGTTTTTGGGGTGTTTGGAAATACGTTTTACCGATTATTTCAAATTACCCAGTATTCATGATCAATTATCTGCAGATACTACCACCTCGTACATACCGCATCAATAACAAGATGCCATCCAGCGGATTATTTAATCTTATGAATGTGTTGCTAATTGCGATAATTGCACCGGTCATATCAGGGGACTTGAGGGTTTTCGCTACCACTATTGGATAACTGCTGTTCCAATATCTCAGAGATGTCCATAACTTCAATTTGGTCGCCAACACCTTTTGATCTAATCGCATCATCAAACATCAAGAGGCAGTATGGACATGCTGTTGCGACAACATCGGATTGCACCTGCAGAGCATCATTCAGACGCTGGTGGTTAATCCGTGTGTCGGCTTCGGTCTCTAACCACATTTGTCCACCGCCTCCACCGCAGCAAAAGCTGTTCTCAGTATTGCGTGTCATTTCAACAATGTTTATGTGGGCATCTGATAGCAACTTGCGGGGTTGTGAGTAGATCTGATTGTATCGTCCTATATAGCAGGGGTCGTGGTATGTGAATATTGGTTTTTTGCCGTTCCCGTCATGAGAATTTATCTCAAGAGGTAAGGACAGCTCATTAAGATATTCTGAATAATGTTGGACGCGGAAGTTGCCACCGAGCTGTGGATATTCGTTTTTAAGGGTATTGAAACAATGGGGGCATTGAGTGACTATTCGATTGAATTTAACCTGATTGAAGACATCAATATTTTGCTCCGCAAAAACCTGGAAGAGGTATTCGTGACCAAGGCGTCGTGCTGTATCGCCACAGCAAGTCTCATCCAGACCTAAAATGGCGAAATCAACGTTTACCATCTGCAATAAGCGGATAAATGATTTGGTGACTTTCTTATTACGATCATCGAAGGCAGCCGCGCAGCCCAGATAAAGTAAGACGTCTGTCTCCTCGCCTGGTGTGAGTACGCGTATGCCTAATCCTTCTGCCCATGCAACTCGCTGTTCTGGGGGCATGCCCCACGGATTGCCTTGTCGTTCAAAATTTCGTAGAGTGTCAGCAATGGATTTCGGAAGTTTACCGGTAGTTAATGTCTGGTATCTGCGTAAATCAATGACTTCGTCGACTGGATTGATGAAGACAGGGCAGCGGTCGATACATGCACCGCAAGTAGTGCAGGGCCATGTGTAATCTTCAGGAATGGTATCACCTATCAATTCCGCATTTGAATTTTCATCCGGATAAACCAAGGATGAATCCATTGCCTCACGCAGAGATCGGAGAAGGGCGCGTGGTGTATAGGTCATACCGCTGATCGTAGCCGGACATACTTCTTCGCACCTGCCACATTGGGTGCAAGCATCAAATGAGAGCAATTGATAGGAATTGAACTCGCTTACTTTCCCGACACCAAGGATTTCAGTTTCTTCGATATCCTCAATTTTCTCCAAAGTGCCTTCTTTGCGGTGCGGGTGGAGGAAGATATTCAGCGGGGCTGTAAACAAGTGACGCAGCTTTGTGAACGGTATGCTGACTAATAGCAGTAAGGCGATCACCGCATGAAACCAAACCAGGGAATCGCGCAGCGAAAAC
>JAUWPO010000029.1 GCA_030611505.1 Chloroflexota bacterium | reverse complement strand
CCCCGGCCGCGTATAAACCTGGCTTCTCCATTACCCTTAGGTTTCACCGGAGAAAGAGAAATTCTTGATATTTGGCTGGAGGAACAACTAACGATTTCCGTAATCGAGGCTAGAATCTCCAGTTCACTCCCACCTGGGTTGGCAATCAACCAGGTTTATGAAGTCGATCAACGAGAACCTGCCTTACAAACTCAGCTTGAAGCCTCTGAATATGTGATCACTTTTCTAGAACCAGTAGATGATTTAGCATCGCAAATAAATAGGGTGCTGAATTCTAGCATCATTCAACGCGTACGGCGCGGCAAGGCTTATGATCTCAGACCTCTGATCTTTAAACTGGAGCTGATTCCGAAAGACGAGGCCGATCGCAAACAAGTATTCACTCGTTTGAGCGCCAAAGAGGGTGCTACTGGTCGCCCCGAAGAAGTCGCTTCCGCACTTGATGTACCTCCACAGAATATATTAGTCCGCCGTGTTGGGTTGATCATTAGTGGTACATAACTTCGATAAACCAGCCACACATGGTAAAATCTTTTATGTAAAATCTTACCCACCATACGCCCCCATAGCTCAGTGGATAGAGCGTTGCCCTCCGGAGGCAAAAACCCGCGTTCGAATCGCGGTGGGGGTGCTTGAGAGGTCTTTGTCTTAATAGAAAATAGGGAGTTTTATTTTTATAAATCCATGTAAAAAATATTCCGGGGAAACAAAAAGGTGGGCCGTGAATGAGGAGAATAACACCCACGACCCCAACCAATCAACCGTTGCTATCCGGTTAACAGGTTGCAATAAATATACCAAAACCATCGCCCCGGCTAATTCCGGGGCGTTTTGCGTTCCCCATAAGGAGCAGATCATGTCCACAAAGAAACAACCACCATGCTAACAGTTTGGGCTTTGCGTTTGTGAAACGGTGCTGCTTATGTTGTTTTTGCCGGGATTGTGGCAAGGATTTAATTGAAACTGTAGATGAGGTTGCTAAAGCCAGAATTGTGAAAATAATTGGTTCTGATATTCTTGATGAAAATCAAAAAAACGATGAGGGATACACCGTACTTTTCGACTTTATGAGTATATTTAAACCTACTCACGGGCGGCGTTTTTTAACCCGATGCGTTAGTTCATTGTTCACCTTATTGTTTCTGGTAAGTGTCGATGCAATCAAAACATGGATGATATAAAAATATTCCAGGTTGAGGCATACCAGATGACTATAACGATATGCTGAACAACGCTCGAGGAAGACAAAGAACATCTCTTGAAGAAATGCGGGGTGTCCTCGACGACTTGTCTGATGATATGAGCCAAGCAGTGCCCGAAAACACGTGGACAGAACTGCTTATCTATCTCATTGAAGCACTAGAGCGTAAGGTAAGAGACTGTTTTGTTACTTCATAGTACAATATGGAATAATTGAAACAAAGTACACAAAACCCTCTGCTTTTCATGGGTACAACAGCCCATAGCTCAGTGGATAGAGCGTTGCCTACGGAGGCAAAAACCCGCGTTCGATTCGCGGTGGGGGTGCCTTTCACTTCAATTAAGTATTCAACCCCTGATGATCCATTCAGGGGTTGCGTGTTTGGAATCAAAAGATAAACACCAGATAATAACACCAACATGCGTCGATTTATCCCTGTAATAATAACCTTATGGCTGGTTTCTTGCGGACCATTCCAGCTCTCGCAGCCTCAAATTCCCTGGCAGTACACCGACTTGCGGGCTCTGGACGCCGCCGATGCCCCCATTCCTTCAACGGATATCCTGGCTGTCTATACGCGGACTGTCAATCAAGATATTCAAATCCGCCTTGATTTTCTGGACCACGCAGATACCATAGACTTCGATCTCTATCTTGTTCTGGACACCAGCGAAGGTGGTTCGACTGAACTGCCAATTGATGCATCAGCAGGAATTGAATGGGATCATCTTATCGTAATTCCAGCCTATGGAGATATCCAATCTTTAGGCAATAGCGCCGAAAACAACACCAATTTAGGGATTCGGGTGCTGCGCGACCCCATTTTGGATACGATCCAGATAAGTGTAAACCGCTCCGCTCTTGAAAGTCCGCACTTCGCCCCCTGGTCAAAGCCAAACTATAAGATTTTTCTCTATACCACCCCTCCCGGTTCTCGGACTACATGCGACTATGTAGGTCCGCTTGGCTTTCAAGACCCACCCCCACTCCCAGCACCCGTATTATTTTCTTTTTGGAACTCAATGCCCGCCTTCACCCCATCCCAAACGCTTCGCAAGTGGGATGGCGCTCACACTGGTCCAATGGGAGGCAGACACGGCTTGTTTAATCTATTGAGGACCGCTCGCAGCAGCGGCATTCATTTGGTCCTATTGGACACCACAGCACCCGCGGCGCTGTCAGCATTGGACTATTTTCATGGATTAGACCTGGTTCGCAGCATGCAAGGGGACGGTTTGCTCACATTGCCTTTTGCGCTGCCTAACGAGGACTATTCTCCAATTGGTTTTCCGGAATCTGCTGTCCAATCTTTGTTAGAAAAGACTGATCGAATCGTAAACCAATTCAACTTACACCCCCAACCTTTTCTTTATGCACCTTCCGGGTTGCCAGAAATTCCCACCAGATCTCAGGTCGTTTTCACCAAATTCCAACCGCCAGGAAATGGGATATCGACAATGCAGGTGCCCACTTTCCACTTCCGTGGTCAGACAATTTTCCCAATTCCTGACTATACTAATATGGATACCAGTCAGCAAGCTGAATTGAGCGGACCTTCAATGGATGCCCGCCGGGCATTAATAAATACAGCCCTCTCTGCTAATTCGTTAGCGGGCAACGAACAACCCCGCATTTTGGTTCTGGGCGGAAATCTCCCTGGAAGCACCTGGGGGAACCCGCAAATAGCCCGGGCGACTTTCCAATATATTGCCTCCCGCCCCTGGATAAAGCCTCTCGATCCTCATGATCTGGTCTCATTGCGTTCATCTGTGGTTTCATCTTCCACATCCATCCCCTGGCAAACATTCAGCCGAAGCAGCCAATCTCAAATACATGAAGAACAAACAGATGAACTGTTCACTGCTCTCTTGAACGCTCCCCAAAATCAATTGAGTCAAGCTGCCTGGGATGCATATCTAGCCCTTTTTAATCCCGTTTACCCTTATTCGACAGACTTACCCGCACTAAGGGCAAACTACATCCCGCAGATATGGTCGCTCATTGTAGCCGCTAAATGGGCAGATGCCCCCTATACAGCAATTGATTGCAGCCAGGACTTCGACCGGGATGAGCAGCCAGAGTGTATACTCGCATCTGAGAAATTTTTAACGATGATCGAACTCGACGGCGGATACTTGTCCTTCGCTTTTGCTCGCACACCGACCGGCATCCATCAACTGATTGGACCATCCTCCCAGTTCACCACTGGCATAAGCGACCCCATGTTTTGGAATTCTGATGGTGGTGTTTATTCTGATCCCAGGGTGATCCCAGGCGTATTTATAGATTCAGATATTTACTTCAAACCAGTTTCCATCCCTGAAGGACTGCGTCTTGCTTCCCCTGACGGTTCTATAACAAAACAATTTCAGCTAGTTCCAAATGGTATCCGGGTTGAGTACCAGATATATCCCGCCTCAACTCCTGTCGAAGTCATAATCCCATTGGTGATTGATCCGTGGAATCGCTTCTCTTCGGGTTGGTCCGATCACTACTTTCAAGAGACCAACCCGCACACATATATATGGCAAAGTCCTTCCGGTCTCCGAATGCGCATCCATACCTCGGGTGACCTTTCGTCCAGTGCGTTTATTGAATCTCGCCAATTCTTCTCAAGACCTGAAAACCCAAACCAGGACTATCCTCCCGGACATTCGCTGCCCTTTCCTATGGCTCTGGTTACAATAAAAGATGAAGGAAGTTTTCAAACTCTTATTGAATTAGACCAATAACAGAGAATTTCAAGGCTATCATACAACCGCCTCATCATCGTCTCGACCATGCTCAAACTTGGCGCCAACCTCTCTGATCCATTAATTTCATTGATCGAAGCCGGGAATGTTTCCTTCGATATGATCGAGGTCGGTCCTTGGTATACGGTCGATTCGTGCTGAATTATCTATTGGTAAAGCCGCTCTTTTTGTATGATGTTATTGACTTCATCAGGAAGAAAATAACGGTACGGTCGATGTAAGGCAATCCGGTTACGAATTTCGTAGGATGATATTTCCAACAGCGGAGCTCTAATAAACTGAACTTTGGCAGAAACGCCGGGAATTACCCCCTCAATTTCAGTTAAGTCGATATCATTATTCGGGCGGCACATTACACCCAACGCATCACAAGCACACACGAATTCAAACGGATTATGCCAGTTTGGTAAATCATGCAAGGAATCACTACCCATCAGATAGATCAGCTCAGCAGCATGATTTTCTTGACGCAGTAGCTTCACAGTATCGACCGCATAATGAGGCGGCTGCCGGTTGATATCCACATCCGAGAATTCAAAATTAGAGTTGCCTACCAAGGCGGCTCTTAACATCCGGCTTCGAAAAGGAAGCGCTGTAATCACCTGACCCTTTTTATGAGGGGGATCAGGAGTCAGCACCCACAGTACCCTGGAAAGATTTAATTGATCAATAGCTTCTGAGGCTAAAATCAGGTGGCCGATATGAGGAGGATCAAAAGTTCCACCAAAAACGCCCAGGCGTGCTATTAATCCTCCCATTCTAATTCGTGTATACCAATATAAACCGTATCGCCGGTTTGAATTCCTGCCTCGCGCAGCGTTTTTTCTATCCCCAGTGTATTCAATATGCGTTGAAAGCGGCGTACAGATTCAAAATGCTCCCAATAAGTCATTTCAGCCGCTCTTTCAATCGCCTGACCTGTGATCCGCCAACCCTGTCCTTCGCGTTCAACCGTAAAATCTTGGGGGTCAATCTCAACGCGGTATACAGGCATCTCCACCACTTCCTGTTTATCGGGGAGTTGTTCCAATATTTGAGCTGCACGAAAAAGTAGCTCTTTAATATTCGTCCTTGCCAATGCTGAAATAGCAAAGAGATCTTTTTCCCCAACGACTCCACTGCCGGGCATTTTTGCCTTGTTCTTGAAATCTTCTGCAAATTCAGACCAACGCGCTCTTACATCCGGTAGATCCATCTTATTAAAAGCTACGATTTGAGGTTTATCCCCTAATGCTGGGTCAAATAAAGCTAACTCGCTGTTTATTTGAGCAAAGTCCAGCAGTGGATCTTCTGCTGAGCCATCTAAAAGGTGAATAAGCACCCGTGTACGTTGGATATGCCGCAGAAACTCGTGACCCAACCCAATTCCTTGATGTGCGCCCTCGATCAGTCCAGGGATATCCGCTAAAATCAAGTCCGTCTCATCATCTATTCTAGCAACACCCAAATTTGGTTCCAGTGTGGTGAAAGGATAAGATGCAATTTTAGGTTTTGCATTGGTCACGGCGGCTAATAAAGTTGATTTACCTGCGTTAGGCACACCTATGATTCCAACATCAGCGATCAATTTTAATTCCAGGCGCAGGTCAAGTTCCTGTCCGGGCTCGCCTCGTTCTCCAACGCGAGGCGCCTGGCGTACGGATGTCGCGAAGCGAGCATTCCCCCTTCCCCCACGCCCCCCTCCTGCAATAACCAACCGCTGACCAGGTTCAACCATATCACCCAATACTTCACCGGTCTCGTCATTGTATACCACTGTGCCTGGCGGTACCTGGACGATCAAATCCTCGCCTGATCGACCGGTCATATTTTGCTTTGAACCATTGCCTCCATCATCGGCAATAAATTTAGGTTTATACCGGAATGAAGAAAGAGTATTGAGCTTATGGAATACTTCCAGGACAACATCGCCCCCTTTACCCCCATCGCCTCCATCAGGTCCGCCACGCGGGACAAATTTCTCCCTACGAAAATGGATAGCCCCGTTTCCGCCTTTTCCTGAACGGACATATATATTTGCTAAATCAATAAACATGATTCAATCCATTGCGATTATACCATCCTCATTTACTATTTGTACGCTGTTTGTGCTCATTTGCACAAATGGCTAAATCATGGTAAATTCTTATTGATACTACAAAGCGTTCATCATAATAACGAGCTTAGCGGGAGGATTAAATGAGCGATAAAGAGATCCCCAACATCATAGTCGGACGACTTCCCTTATACCTGCGTTCACTGCAGCGCATGAAAAAGGAAGACCGCCAAATTACATCATCTCAAGAACTGGGAGAACGGATAGGAATTTCTGCCGCTCAAATCCGCAAAGACCTGTCACAATTTGGGGAATTTGGCAAACAAGGTACTGGTTATACCATTGATTATCTTATCAAACAGATTCGTAGAATTCTCCATATCGACCAGGAATGGGACATAGCGGTAATTGGTGCTGGCGATATAGGCAGCGCAGTTGCCCGCTATAAAGGATTCGCTAACCGCGGCTTTCGTGTCACAGTAATCTTCGACGGCGACCCGGGTAAAATTGGAGCCCAAATCGGTGATTTCACCGTCCAAGACAGCGCATATATGGTCGACATGATAAAAAAGACCGGCATAAGAATCGCGATGATCGCCGTACCTGCCGCAAAAGCCCAGCAAGTCGCCGATCAGCTAGTAGAAGCGGGCATTCAAGCTATCCTGAACTACGCACCCATCAACCTGAACGCCCCTAGCAATGTACGCGTTCAATACATCGATCCGTCTATTCACTTACAGCGCATGACATATTATTTGGAGTAATACGAGAGTATTCTAAACGGCTACCAGGTTTCGCCTGATCAATGGGTACAATTTCAGTCCCTTTTCAGCACCCTCGGCTGTACAACCTGTAGGGTCGTCTACCAGATAAGCGGGTACACCCAATTCTTTTGTCAGAAGTTTATCAATTCCACGTAATAATGCACCCCCACCGGTGACAGCGACGCCGCGATCAATAATATCGGACACCAATTCGGGAGGCGTTTTTTCTAGCACACGCCGGGCTGTCTCAACCACATCCGCTAAAGGATCTTGCAAAGCTTCCACAATTTCTCCAGTGGTTAGCGTCACTGGTCTGGGTAGTCCACTGACCTGATCCTGACCTTGGATGTCAATACTCATTTCCTCATCTTGGGGAACAGCCGCGCCAATCTTGATCTTGACTTGTTCAGCTGTAAGCTGCCCGATAATCAACCCGTATTTCTTGCGCACATAACCAATAATTGCTTCATCGAGTGCCATACCTCCGGCTCGCAACGTATCGGCAGCTACTATCCCGTACATTGCCATCACCGCTGCCTGTGAGGCTCCAGCTCCCAGACAAAGGATCAAATTTCCCGAAGGTGTCCCGATCGGTAAATCCACACCTATTGCTGCTGCCAGGGGCTGTTGGATCAATATCGCTTCCCTGCTTCCAGCCTGCAGCGCTGCCTCGTGCACCGCCCTGCTCTCTACGCTTGTGACTCCATACGGAACAGTGATCATTATGCGCGGTCGAAAGATCCTCATCGGGCCTCCCAACCTTTTCAACACAGCTTCCAGCATGTATTCCGTTACTTCATAATCGGCGATAACACCATTCGAGAGCGGTCTTGTAATCTCCAACGACTCGGGAACCCGTCCCATCATATCCTGGGCTTCCTGTCCCCAAGCTACCATCTTCTGTTCATCAGTTACTATTGCTGCAACAGTAGGCTCCTGAAGAATGATCTGCCCACCTTCGAAGACGCGAATGAAATATGTCCCCAGATCAATTCCCAGCTCTTTCGAAAAAAGGGCCATCGCTTACACTTCCTCTCCTGGTACTCTCCCAGACACCTGTGTCGGCTGTCTCCCTAGTCGATATTTCCGAGCAGCTTCCAGGCGCAGGTTTGACCGTTTTAATGCTTCTTCCATCGCAAGATATGTATCCGTATCTGGAGGAGGCTCTTTTTCGAGATATTCCTCCACACGACTTTTGGCTGCTTCGGCACGTGCCACATCGATTTCTTCCACGTTTTCAGCCGAGTCAGCTAAAACCGTAATGATATCTGGTTGAATTTCGATGATACCGCCGGATATAGCGAAATCCTCTTCTTCCCCCTGTAAGCGCACTTTCAGGATACCAAACTGCAGCGTAGAGAGCAGTGGGGCATGATTCGGTAATATCCCCATTTCTCCCTGTTCGCCTGGTACGATCACAATATCCGCATCACCCTCAAAAACCATGCGGTCCTGTGAAACAATCTCTACTCTGATGGGCATTTTACACCCTCACAATTCAGTCATCATTATTGGGTGAGAATTTAAGAACCGGTTTTTCAACAGCAATTATTAATCTTGATTCTACTCCGACTTTTGCATACGATCGGCTTGCTCTACGACCTCATCGATCGTTCCTACCATCATAAATGCCCCTTCAGGTATATCATCAAGTTTGCCATCGAGTATTTCGCGGAACCCAAGCACTGTTTCCCGCATAGGGACATACCTTCCTTCACGCCCGGTGAATTGTTGGGCAACAGAGAAGGGCTGTGAGAAGAAACGTTCGATCTTGCGTGCCCGTGAAACGATTATTTTGTCGTCCTCACTCAACTCATCCACACCCAGGATCGCGATGATGTCCTGCAAGTCTTTATATCTCTGCAGCACCAGCTGGACTTCGCGCGCGGTTGTGTAATGATCTTCACCAACAATAAATGGATCCAGGATGCGCGAAGTTGATGCGAGCGGATCAACTGCCGGATAAATACCTTTTTCAGAGATTGCACGTTCAAGAGCAATGGTCGCATCCAGGTGTGTAAATGTAGCTACCGGCGCAGGGTCTGAGTAATCATCAGCCGGAACATAGACAGCCTGCATGGAAGTAATCGAACCCTGATGTGTGGAGGTAATTCGCTCCTGAAGCTCACCCATCTCTGTGGCAAGAGTGGGCTGGTAACCTACTGCTGATGGCATACGACCCAACAATGCCGACACTTCTGAGCCAGACATACTGAACCGGAAGATATTGTCGATGAATAAAAGGACATCACGACCTTGATCACGAAAATACTCAGCCATCGACAGCGCCGATAGCCCAACTCGCAGGCGCACACCGGGTGGTTCGTTCATCTGCCCGTATACCATAACGGTATCTTTCATCACACCCGACTCGAGCATCTCTCGGTATAGTTGAGTCCCTTCGCGAGTGCGTTCACCAACGCCAGCGAATACCGAGTTACCCTGGTGTTCAATTGCTATCGAACGGATCAATTCCATGATGATGACTGTTTTACCCACACCTGCACCACCGAAAATGCCCGTTTTGCCGCCTTTCGTAAAGGGTGCAATCAGGTCAATCACCTTCACACCGGTCTCAAAGACTTCCACCCGTGTAGATTGTTCATCAAATGGAGGCGCCGATCGGTGAATGGGATAGTAGATCTGCGCATCAACAGGACCTAACCCATCAACGGGCTGCCCTAACACGTTAAATACTCGACCGAGCGTGGCGGAACCTACCGGAACCATGATCGGTCCTCCAGTTGAAAACGCCTCCCTGCCGCGCTGTAAACCGTCCGTGACATCCATAGCAACAGTGCGCACCCAGTTATTCCCCAGATGCTTTTGGACTTCCAATACGAGTGTTTCACCACCATCTCTCGGGACTTCAATTGCCTCGAATATTTCTGGCAGCTGACCTGCGGGAAACTCTACGTCTACCACACCACCAAGAATTTGAACCACTCGTCCCTTCGCTTTGTCCATTCCTGCCTCCATTATGACCTTGCTAACGCTTCAGCGCCACCGGCGATATCTAACATCTCGCTTGTGATCGATTGCTGTCTTACCTGGTTATATTCCAGTTGCAGAGCATCTCCAAGCGCTGTGGCACTATCTGTAGCGTTTTTCATCGCAACCATTCGTGCAGCATGTTCACTTGCCAAAGATTCCATAATTGCTTGGTAAACCTGTAAGGATGAGAACCTGGGAACTATTTTATCTAATATCTGCGTTTGTCCTGGTTCATATATGTACGAAGCTGCCAACTTCCTTTCTACCCGGGTATAGTCTTCGACACGCTGCGCGCCAGCTTCCACCTCCAAAGGGAGTAATTTCTTAATTGCAGGTTCCTGTCGCACAAGATTAATAAAGTCCGAATAGACCAGAAACACTTCGTCAGCGTGTCCTTCAAGGAATTCATCGACTGCCAGCCGCCCAATTGCAGATACGTCTACAAATGTCGGCGCTGCCGGTAGATTGCTGAACTCAGCCAGAATTTTCTTTCTCCGGCGAAACAGCATTTCACGACCCTTGCGCCCCACCGTGATATAGCTAACAGGGACTTGGTAATCGTTAAAGTGCTGCAGCGTGAAGCGCACTATATTTGTGTTGTATGCCCCAGCCAATCCACGGTCGCCTGATATCATCACTACTAAAACGTTTTTAATATCTGCGCGCTTTGTAAGCAATGGGTGTAAAGTGTCTCTCCCAGGCTGGGCAGCAATATGGGTCAGCACCTGCCAGGCTTTTGAGGCATACGGGCGCGTATCGTACATAGCCTGCATGGACTTGCGTACCTTGCTGGCGCTAACCGCCTGCAAGGCCTGTGTCACCTGGGCAATATTCTGCACACTTTTGATACGCAGTCTGACTTCCCGTGTGTTCGGCATAGACTTATATCATGATCCTTACATATTCTTGAGCATCCAGAAATAGCGCCGCACTTATTTTTTACGGATTAGTGCCGCATTTTACTGAATGCATCCAGAGCAGTCCTCAACTTTGCCTCATTCTCTTCTGTAAGCTGCTTCTTTTTATTGATATCGCTTCCGATCTCAGGGTATGAAGTCCCCATGAATCTCAGCAACGAAGTTTCCCACGTCCGCATTCGATCTAGAGCCACATCATCGGCATACCCCTGAGTGCCGGCATAAATAAGAATTACCTGGTTATCAAGCGATACAGGTTCGTATTGCGGCTGCTTCAGTATTTCTTGCAAGTGCTGTCCCCTGTTCAACTGTGCTTGGGTCGATTTATCCAGATCAGAACCAAATTGTGCGAACGCCGCCAATTCGCGAAATGTTGCCATCTCCAATCGTAACCGCCCTGCCACCTGTTTCATCGCCTTCGTCTGGGCATCGCCGCCCACACGAGATACGGAGAGCCCTACGTTAATTGCAGGTCGGATTCCAGCATAAAAGAGGTTGTTCTCAAGATAGATCTGTCCATCCGTAATGGAGATCACGTTCGTGGGTACATAAGCGGCGACGTCTCCTAGAAGAGTCTCGATAATCGGTAGAGCCGTCAATGACCCGCCCGAAGCGCGTACCTTGAGGATTTTATCCTTTCCTGCCTCATCCATTTCTTTCAAAGCTGTTTCAGCATTATGTAATCCAAGAGGACCATCGTAGACCATTTCATCCAAGCCATCCGAAATCTTAGCCTGATCACCTTTATAATCCTTTGGAACAATCACATATTTATCCGCCAAACGGGCTGCCCGTTCCAGCAGTCGTGAGTGCAGGTAGAACAGGTCGCCCGGATATGCTTCCCGCCCTGGTGGACGGCGCAGCAGCAGAGAAACCTGGCGGTACGCCCATGCATGTTTCGAGAGATCGTCATACACTACCAGCGCATCCTGCCCGTTCTCCATAAACTCTTCGCCCATCGTACAACCCGCATAGGGAGCGATATACTGTAGCGCCGCAGGTTCATCAGCCGCAGCGATAACCACCGTGGTGTATTCCATTGCGCCATGCTGTTCGAGTATCGCCACAGTTCTAGCAATGGCAGCCTTTTTCTGTCCAATTGCCACGTAGATACAAAACAAATCCTGCCCTTTTTGATTGATGATCGTATCAATAGCAATCGCCGTTTTACCGGTTTGCCGGTCGCCAATGATCAATTCCCGTTGTCCACGACCGATAGGAATCATCGAGTCGATCGCCTTCAGACCCGTCTGGACAGGCATGTCGACGTCTTTTCGCGCCACCACACCGGGAGCAATACGTTCAATGGGACGGTAGTTTGCAATTTTTACAGGTCCTTTTCCATCCACTGGCTCACCCAGCGCATTGACTACCCGCCCAATCAATCCTTCTCCCACCGGAACTGAAGCGATTCGTCCTGTAGACCGTACCGCCATCCCCTCTTCAATTCCCGCATAATCGCCCATGATGATAACGCCTACATTATCTTTTCCCAGGTTAAACGCAATTCCCATTACTCCATTGGCAAACTGCACCAGCTCCTGAGCGCGCGCATCAGAAAGACCTGCTACCAGGGCAATTCCATCTCCATCTTCGATCACACTACCAAAATCACGAACTTCAAATTCGGGCTTATAATCTTCTATCTGTCTTTTCAGGTCTGTTGTGATTTGATTGATCAAATCGGACATTTTACCTCCATTTACATATCACAGCCCGGATATAAGTTTCATATCCGGGCGCGTCATTCTTTGCACTTCACTACCTCAACAAGTGCAATTCCTTATTCATTAGTGAATAATTCCTCCGGTAATAATGGTCAAATGATACCTGAAAGCGTTTATCTTGTCTAGTTTTTATCGTTTTCAGGTGCTTGGCTTTTCGCATCCTTACCAAGTTCCTGTGATCGCTCGTAAGCAGCCCAAATCGCGCGTGAAATTGCAGTCCGAAAACCCGCTTTTTCCAAATAATACAATGCCGCAGCGGAAGTGCCGGATGGCGAAGTGACTTCATTGCGAAGACGCGCCAGATGGACCGGGTCCTCTCGCTTCTGATAATAATCTACCGATCCGCGTACTGTTTGAGCCACAAGCTGCTCGGCGATACGGCGCGGAAAACCCAGGTGGACACCTGCATCTACCATCGCCTCCATGAACAGGAACACATATGCCGGACCTGTGCCTGAAAGCGCAGTTGCCATATCCAGGTAATATTCTTCTTCGACAAAGATTTCTTCACCCAGCGCTCCCAAAATCCTGCCCGTCATTTCAAGCTGCTGCTGGGATACTCCTGGCGAGGCGGTCCAAACAGTGATCCCCTTACCAATTTGTGCCGGTGTATTCGGCATCGAGCGTACGATCACGTCATGTCCTGACCCATTTTGTATCTTCTTGATCGTAGCTCCCGCTACAATGGAAATGATCAACGCCTCTGCATTTAATGAGCCCCGAATACCATCTAATACACGGTCCAGCCGCTGAGGCTTCACCGAAAGAATCACGACATCCGCTTGTCCGGCAGCCGCAGCATTGTTTGTATCAACGGAAATTCCGTAGTCCACCTGCAGCTCCTGCAACCTTTCAAGCCGCGGCCCAGCCGCTATCAGCGATTCAGGCTTCGCAACTCCCTGGTGAATCAGACCATAGATCATCCCCTCAGCCATTGCACCCGGACCGATAAAGGCAATTTTCCGATTAGTAAACAATTTCAACTCCTCGATTTAGTAAAAATACCCCAGCGCCAGACGTAATCTTGTTTCAACATCCTCGGGCGCATCTTTGGGGATAGACTGGATTGCGGACTGCGCTTCAATGACGCTGTAACCCAGCGCGCTGAGAGCAGCGACAACCTCAACATCCCCTTCAGCCAACATGGAAATTGGGGCAAGTCCCGCCTCAGCCGGTATCTTATCCTGCAGTTGAATGATAATCTTCTGAGCTGTCTTCTTACCTATGCCAGGCACATGGTTGAATACATCCAATCGTTCCTGCAAGACTGCACCCCGAATTTCGTCGGGGGACAGTGTGGATAACACCGCCAAAGCAAGCCGCGGACCAACGCCATTGACACCCAAAAGTAAGCGATAGATGGACCTTGCATCCTTGCTTTCAAAGCCATACAGGGTGAGCGCATCCTCTCGAACCACCAGATGGGTGTATAAAAGCGTATTATCACCGGTACTCAGGCGGTCTTTCAGCGGCGCCGGTATGTAAACCTGCAGCCCTACTCCCCCCACCTCAACGATCAAGCTGTCCGAAAGGATATCCTGGATTCTGGCGCTCAAACTGGAGATCATGGCTGCTCTAATTCTCCCTCATACAACGACCGGATACGTGCGCTGTGAATATGGCAAATTGCCACTGCTAATGCGTCGGCTGCATCGTCAGGTTTTGGTATTTCCTGCAGTTTAAGCAGGGCACGTACCATCTCTTGAACCTGAGCTTTTTCAGCACGACCGTAGCCCACCACTGCCTGTTTAACCTCTAATGGAGTATATTCTGCCGCATTTATTCCCGCCTGGGCTAATGCCAGCAGAGCGACCCCGCGCCCCTGACCGACGCTGATAGCCGTGCGGACATTGCGTTGAAAAAACAATTTCTCCACCGCGCCACTCACAGGGCGATGGAGAACCAGTAACTCAGACAATCCAATATATATCTCCTGAAGACGTTTGGGCATAGCAGTTTGTGCTGAAGTTATTATTACCCCAAAATCCACTACCTCCAGACTTCCATCCTCTTGCTCCCGCACAAAACCATAGCCCGTCGTAGCTGTTCCAGGGTCGATCCCGATAACCAACATCTGATCTATGCGGTTTCCAACTCCGCCATGATTACATCCGTCAGGGCCATGTTCGAAAAGACGTCCTGGACATCATCCAGCTCTTCCAACGCCTCGATCACTTTCAAGACCTGAATGGTTTCTTCCACGCTGAGTTCAACCTCATTTTTCGGAGTCATGCGCAGCTCTGCTTCTTGCGGCTCTATGTTCGCATCTTTGAGACGGTCGTTAATTACCTTATAGGATTCAACTTCAGCAATAATCTCGACCAGGTTATTATCAAATAAAACATCATCCGCCCCTGATTCCACTGCCAATTCGAATATTTCATCAGGATCATGAGCGTCCAGGGGGAATGCGAAATACGAAATGCGCTTGAACTGCCAGGCAACCGAACCGGACTCCGCCAAATTACCGCCATAGCGATTTAATATATGCCGAATATCTGCTACAGCCCGGTTGCGATTATCCGTAACGCACGAGACCATCAAAGCAATAGCGTTGGGCGCATATCCTTCGTAAGTCATCTCCTCGATCGCAACAGCATCCTTTAATTCGCCGGTGCCGCGCTTGATCGCTCTCTCGATACTATCCTTGGGCATGTTCTGGGATCGTGCACGGTCAATCGCATATCCCAAACGGAGATTGGCTGACGGGTCTCCACCCCCATCACGCGCCGCGATAGTGATCTCACGTGCCAACCTGGTAAACACCTGACCCCGCTTAGCATCCGCAGCCCCCTTCTTGCGCCGGATCGTAGACCAGTGCGAATGTCCAGACATATCTTTTTCTCCTACAAAGTGTTATCTAAACCATTAAAAGTAAAACAACTTGCATCGTCGAATTATATCATCTCGATCCGATTGAATCCTTTTAGTCAGATTCTGCCTCACCCAGGATGAACGCTTCAGTCATCTCATGAGCTTTATCATCCTTGAGCTGCTGCGGGGGAGTCTTCATGAAATAAGAGGACGGGCCGATTAACGGACCGGAGACACCCCGATCCAGAGCCAACTTTGCGCAGCGCACAGCATCGATGATCACTCCCGCCGAATTTGGAGAATCCCATACTTCTAATTTGGCTTCTAACCTGAGAGGCACATCCCCAAAGGTTGTCCCCTCCATTTGGATATAGCAAAACTTGCGATCTGTCAACCAGGGCACATAATCGCTCGGTCCGACGTGCACATCTCCTTTTTCAAGCGTGTAAGGCAGCATACTCGTCACCGCTCCTGTTTTGGAGATTTTCTTCGACTCCAGCCGTTCCCGCTCCAGCATGTTGATGAAATCGGTGTTACCGCCAAAGTTCAACTGGTATGTACGGTCCAGCTGCACACCTCGATCTACGAATAAGCTGGTTAGCACGCGGTGCACAATCGTCGCTCCAACCTGGCTCTTAACATCATCTCCAATGATGGGTAATCCCCGCTCCTGGAAGCGCCCTGCCCAATAATCCTGGCTGGCAATGAAGACCGGTATGCCGTTCACGAACGCACATCCGGCATCAAGCACCTGTTCGACATACCACTTGGTCGCCATCTCCGATCCAACCGGAAGGAAGTTGACAACCACATCTGTGTGTGTGCTTTTCAGGATCCCGACAATGTCCGCCGTAGGACCGGGAGCTTTCTCAACCATCTCCCCTACATATTTTCCCAGACCATCGTGGGTCATCCCTCGCTCAACCTTAACGTTCTGGTATGGCACTTCGCAGAATTTGTAGGTATTGTTAGGATAAGCGTAAATTGCCTCGCTGAGGTCTTTACCTACCTTCGTTGTAACTACATCAAAGGCAGCCGTGAACTCGATATCTCCAAGGTGATAGCCGCCCAGGTTGACATGCATTACACCCGGGACCCGATCTTCTTCCTTGGCGTCCTTATAATAATTCACACCTTGAACCAATGCCGAGGCGCAGTTTCCAACCCCGATAATCGCAACTCTTACTTTTCCGTTTTCACTCATATAGTTCTCCCATGATTAATTGATGCATGTGTAAAACCGATGGCACATTATATCGTGGAATTCTCGATAATCCAATAAGTTTTTTGATACCAGAAGCTTTTTCTAAGGGTATCATGGAGGAGATCTTTTTGAAACCGGCCCTACGGTGTTTGTAGGGCGGATATCCTTATACGCCGAAATTTTACATATACAATTCACCATTGGCAGGTATGGAAACCTGCCCTACGTGGGTGTTTGTAGTTCCCCACACTTCCGCATACCTTGCTTGCCAAAGTTAATTGAGTAGATTATAATCCAGGCGCTGAATTATCAGTAATTCGGGGCGTGGCTCAGCCCGGTTAGAGCGCACGGTTCGGGTCCGTGAGGTCGGCGGTTCAAATCCGCCCGCCCCGACTATTACGTTATAAAAGACCTGAAGGTTATCAGTAGCTAAAAACAGTAAGAACTCCGGTTATTAATGGAGAATTTCATTAGACTAACCAGAGTTCTTACTGTTTTTAATGGGGATTGGGTGCCTTCAAATCCAAAAAGGAGCAAAAATACAGAATCAGTACCCAAACTTATATAGAGCTATTGAAGGATTTCTTCTCCACAAAACCGCTAGTGGGCTTTTGCCAAATACAATCCACAACTATAAAAACCAATTGCGAAGATAACAAGATTGGACTAAGAATCCATAAATAAATGAGATGTCGGCAAAAATTCTTGAAGAGTTTTTTTAGTTCCTTCATAAAGAATTTCGAATCACCCACGTGTGCGGTATAACTCCAATAACTCCTAGAAAGCTTTCACCAAAGACAGTAAAGAACGCTTGGGGTAGCTTATCTGTATTTTGGAGATGGACTACCAGAGAATTTAACATCGAAAACCCTTTAAGAGTTCAACCACCAAAAGCTCACACTAAATCAATTTCCCCGATTACCATGGAAGAAGTTGAAAAATTGTTGAAAGCTTGTGAATTCGCTCAAGAACGGGAACCATAGCCGCTTTGCGCAACCGCTTGCAGTGATACCAGCTGTCAATCAGCACATGAGTATATGTATCTCGGACAGGTTCAAAGCATTCTATCTCACTTACTGCCATATCGATCTTGCTACGGAATGGTTCGTTTTCCCGCTCACAAACTGTACGAGAGCGATACATGTGTACCTGTAGTGGACAGCGTTGGCCTAGCAACATATACAGCCCGGTTAACATACAATGCCCAGTTACCACATGCCCTTCACTATGGGAGTAATGCTTGCCCAGACCGCCCATCTTATGCCCTTTAGGTTTGATATGCACCGAGTCGTCGAATATCTAGTAACCTGTCACGACGGTTGCCTTGGGACGACCCCGGTTCTTCGACCGTTTAGCTCTAAGACGCTGATGTTCAGTATGGACCAGCGGCTCCATTCTCCGGCGAAAACGTTGCTGCCAGGTTTGAGCTACGTTTGCTGTAGACCAGGGCCACTTGCTTAGGAACCTTGATAAACCCGAGAGACTGATCCGCTCGCTTACTACGCGTAACATTTCCGTCATGGGACGCCGTTCTTCACATTCGATCAATCCCATGGCTTGGGCATGGTTCTCTCCCGGGAATATTTGGTTCTCTCGTTATCCCGTTCAAGAACCGTGCCCACTTATTCAAAATTTGTTAAAGTGCAAAGATAGAGTATTTAAGTAAAAAAGGGAAAATAAGTAAGTTTTCACTGCAGTCCCTGATAATGGATAAATATTAAATCGTTGATGACAGATTAATTTGCCTTAATCACATACATTATGGTATTATGATGGGTGGATAAGCGTTTTGTCTATTTATCCAATATTGGAGCAACAATCCGCTGATGCGAAAAAAATCATAATAACTAATTTGATCGAATAAATTCTGGTATAAGAAATGGCTGGGGTGAAAGTTCCTGATCGACGTAATTGCTTCAACATCGTTGTTGAAAAAGGCTCTTTGTCAATAATTATTGCCGGTTTGTTGAGCTTTTCAGTTGCTTTATTCTGTTCATGCGCACCCAGAACAACAGGAGACCCAACACGACCATCCTCTTGATCTGCTGGCACGATACCATCACCCAGGTCATCCACCAATATAAATAATAATTTACCTGATCGTGTTACAGCAGGGAATGGATCAAAACAAGGAAGGGTGTGCTTTGTGTAGGTTGCGTAAATTAGATATACCAGATCTCGAACCATTTCCGGACGAGGACCAGGAGATTGAACCCGGTCCTATTATGATCTTGGAGTATGCAGAACCAACACTGGAATTAAAAATAGGTCTCTGCGAAGCGAATACACTGCTAAGGATGGGTGATTTTAACGACGCTCCTGCTACGGTGCAGGCGATTTCTGCCGCTGCGAAAGAGTTGGCGAATTCACTACCATCCCAGCAAACAATTCCAGACCAGGTTAATTTACCCAGCCAAATACTGCCGCCTTATAAAACCGAATATCTTCCACTCGGGATTGATGAAATCGATGGTTTTCAATAATTGGCTTACCCATTGTTAAAGGAGGCAACCTCTTATGAAAATATAATTATTTTATCCCCTTAGAAGCATTGGCTTATGGTGTCGCCGACGGTGAATTCACACCCGGAGAGACCACCAACATTATTCTAAACGAGCTCGTTTACCATATCAGGCACTTGTTCAGCGTTACACATTAGGAGGATTACCATGAATCTGAATCGTTTGTTCAAACAAGTAGCTGTTGTGCTCGCATTGATCACAATAGTAATGATCGTAATACCACCCTCGCTGACCCACTCTGCTCCTGGGGCGCCGGACGCCCCTCCTGTAATAATCGACCTGGTAATCTCTCTTCACAAATCAACGGTCCCCCTCGCTGATCGAACAAAGTACGAGAACATAATCGGATACCTTGCTGACGCTATCTTCGAGGCCTCTAATGGCGAGAATAAAATCGGGACTGTGACTTTCTACCTGGGGGGCGCGTGTGCAGATAAAGCTGATATTGTGTGGCTCGCCAGCTGCCATCCCAATGGGGCTATTTCCGGAAGAGCGGTAAATGGTCAAAATATCGAATTCTGTGACTTATTTACCCCGACGGACTTCCTCGCCAACGACTGGGGGCACCAGGGAGGCGGGTACACGCTTGGCCATGAAATGGGTCATTATTATTACTCAATGTATGACGAGTATCTGGGACATGTTTCCTATGACAGCATCTTCCATTTCCCACATTCAACCGATAATCCTGTACCGGACGCGATTATGAATGATCAATGGGATGCTAGAGGCGGCAACTATAAATGGCTAAACTTCTCTATTGCCAAGAATTACCAAATGTCTGGGGGAGGCACTAGAGTGACAGCACAAAGTCGGGTTTATGGTACCAGTTGTTGGGAAACCTTGGCTCGAGCTGTATCAGCGGATCCGCGAAATGGTCAGCGGGCGGGTATGCCAGTGCGGATTCATCATCCAGAACTGGCGGCTGTGGCGCCTGCGGCGGGTACGGATGCGGCTATTGACCTTCCTAATTCTGCAGCGCGCAGCGCTCTCAATGTCGTGTGGGGGAGCTGCAGCATCGCTTACCAGATCGTGATCGACAAGTCAGGCAGTATGGATACCACAAGTAAGATGCCGAACGTAAAAAAAGCGGCCAAACTGCTGGTAGATCTGGCTCCGGTGGGCTATTCAACCATCGGGGTGATTGCGTACGATGATACTGTTACGGTGGTGCAGCCGTTGATTGATATCACCACCGCGAATAAAGCCACTATAAAAACTAAGATCGACAACATCACGATCATACCTGGAGCTTACACAGCAATCGGTGATGGGGCTAAGAAAGCGCTTGATGATATGCTGGCGAGCGCTATCGTTACGAAAGATCAAAATAAGGTTGTTTACTTGTTGTCCGACGGAAAAAATAACAGAGGGATTAATCCTTTGACTGTAATCCCTAACTACGTGGCAGCCAAAATACCCTTGTATACTTTTGCTTACGGCGCAGATGCTGATGTGACATTGATGCAGAGCTTAGCCACCGGTACCGGAGGGAAATACTATTTCTCACCTACGACTCTTCTCGATATCACGAACGCATTCCAGGATGCAAATCTGCAGTCTTCACCCAGTGTCGGGATATCTAATGACGCAGTAGTTGTAGAACCTACTGAATACATGTATAGTCCAAAATCAGCGGACCAGATGAGTTATGAATCAATCCAGGTTGACTCAACTTTAAGTCATTTGGATGTTGTGGTTGTTTATGAAGGTTCTGAGGATGACATGTACATTGACTTGGTACCCCCAGATAATTATCCTTACTACTCCCCAGACTATTGCGAAGAGTCAGAGTCA
>JAUWPO010000018.1 GCA_030611505.1 Chloroflexota bacterium | reverse complement strand
TCGACACTCCTGACGATTACCAACGCCTGTTGGATATATGATCTTATGCTATGATGATGAATGAGCTTGTATCTAGAGTAATTTCTAACGTAGGTGTGGTATAAAAGCTTGCGAGCTTTCAGACAATGATATCTAATCAACGAACTATTGTAATCGTCGAAGATGACCCTGACACCGCTGAGATGTTCGCAGAAATGATTCGCTTAATGGGACACCGTGTGTTTCAGGTCTATCGCGGTGCACAGGCAATCGGTCTGATTGCTGAAGTAAAGCCAGCGACAGTCATTCTGGATTGGAAGATGTCAGATATTTCAGGACTGGAAGTTATGCAGCATATAAGGCGTGATGCAAAACTGGTCAAAATTCCGATTATCATGGTTTCGGCAAAAAACCTACCATCCGATATAGAACTTGCTCTTAATAGCGGCGCTTCGATTTATCTGACCAAACCGGTCGGATACAAAGATCTCGAAAACGCCATCCAAAAAGTGCTAGCAACTTAGCCAGTAAATTATTCAAGAAAATCAACACTAGTATTCCTTCCCAATCTTGAATATCAGTGAGGTAGCCAAATTGAGTGTTGTTAGAGCCTTTATCGCTATAGAATTGTCTCCAGAAATTTATGAACGCCTGGACCAGGTTATAAATCAGCTCAAAGACTGTCTTTCCGGTATGCCAATCCGCTGGGTACCAGCGCAGAATATCCATCTGACAATTAAATTCTTGGGTGATGTATCAGTGGCGAACTTGGAGATGCTTGAAAATATAATACTATCCGAAGCCAACTGCCGTCCCGCTTTCGAGGTCAGCATTGGAGAATTAGGCGCATACCCTTCCTTACGACGTCCGCGAGTGGTTTGGGTTGGGGTCAAAGCACCTCCAGAATTGACTGATTTCCAACGTGGTGTGGAAGCAGAAACCGCTCGACTAGGGTATACACCCGAAAAGCGTGCCTTTACACCACATCTCACCTTGGGGAGAGTTTCTCGCAACGCCAATTCTGAAGACGTGAAAGAAATCGGGCTGGTTCTAGGAGACTGCAAGGTTGGCTTTTTGGGAGCTACTCGCATCAAGTCTGTTTATTTATTTCGCAGCGACCTGAAACCTGGAGGCGCTGTTTACAGCAAGCTTTATTCAGCATCTTTTATAACGTCTGATAAGAAGTAACGAATGGTGAAAACAAAATTATGTGAGGTGAATCCTGGAAACTTTAAATATTGCACGTACCATCACTTCGATTCTTGAAGAAAAGAAGGGAGAAGACATAATATTGCTGGATATTCATGGAATATCCGATTTTACAGATTACTTTGTGATATGTTCTGGAACCAGCGAACGCATGTTGGAAGCACTTGCTGAAGATGTCATAAGACAAATGCGCAATCAGAATCAAATACGCGGTCGTATAGAAGGCTTGCCTCAGGATGGGTGGATATTAGTTGATTATGGCGGGGTCATACTGCACCTGTTTTCCCATGCTAGGAGAGATTATTACCGCTTAGAGGATTTATGGGGTGAGGGAAAGATCCTACTCCACTTACAATAAAAGAATTGTGTCGAAAACCCACTTAACCAATGGGACATGCACGCTCACAAGCAGGATTAACGTCAATGCAGATTCACACCATATCCATGGGGCTGTCTCAAGCTTATTTAATTGAACACAACTGCGGGTTGATGATTGTAGATGCTGGGTTGCCCGGCTCTGAAAGTAAAGTCTTTGACCTTCTACACAAGTTAAACTGAGATGATCTAAAATTAATATATATCAGCCACGCGCACCTTGATCATTACGGTAGTGCGGCGGCACTACGCCGGTTAACTGGTGCAAAGATTGCCATTCACCACGCCGACGAGAATGCTATGGCGCACGAAAAAACAATCCTTGGATCAGTCCATGGACGCGGCCGGTTGGTCAAATCGATCCTACCCCTTATGGAGACATACTTCAAACCAGAACCCACCCCAGCCGATATTCTACTGGAGGATGGTGACAACTTGGGGATCAATGGACTGGAAGGGAACGTGCTGCACACTCCAGGTCATACACCCGGATCAAGTTGTTTCGTCATCCAGGGTGGTTTTGCTTTTGTGGGTGACTTAATAAGCAGTAATGGCAAACCACATGTACAGCCTTATTTCGCCCAAGATTGGTCTAATATTCCAATTAGTGTGAAGAAGTTGCAAGCGATGAAGCCCCACTGGGTCTACCCTGGGCATGGCAGTGATCCAATAGATGAAGAATCCTTACAAGGACTGTAAAAGTAAGACTGCAAAAAGAAATAAAAAACTATAAAAGGAACTCGTAATGGAACAAAAAGCCTTTCAAGATTATTATCCAGATCAATTGAGCTACTGCTACGGGTGTGGTCGTCTGAACGAACACGGATTACAAATCAAAAGCTATTGGGATGGTGATGAGACTGTTTGCGTTTATTCACCCAGATCGTATCACATCGCTGTACCGGGCTATGTATACGGAGGATTAATTGCCTCATTAATCGATTGCCATTCAACTGGTACGGCGGCGGCTGCTGCCCACCGCGCCGAGGGTCTGGATATGGATACTGAACCGACATTACGTTTCCTAACCGCATCCCTTCACGTAGATTATCTGCGACCAACCCCTCTTGGCGTTCCGCTGGAAATCCGCGGCCAAGTAAAAGAAATCAAAGGTCGCAAGGTGATAATAGAGACAACTCTTTCAGCAAACGGGGAAATCTGTGCTCGCGGGGAAGTTGTCGCTGTCAAGGTGCCCGACCAACTGTTCGAGGAATTAACAAACCAGTCCTTAGATTCTAAAGTGAGAGAATAGCCATCCCAATCCACGAAAAAAATTTTTTTACGGAGCGTTTGCTCTGATTATCTGTTACAATTCCTTGCAACTAAACTTCCACTTTGGGAGGCGTTTTGTACATAAACTGGCATTGGGGACTGATTGATATCACTATCCACTTGGTACCCAATCAAAAACCATCCCATCTTGGCAAAACCAACTACATACATATGTAAAAAAGGAGACAATAATGGCAAATTTACTTAGAGTCGAAGGCATTGGAGAGGTATACGCTCAGAAACTTTCCGACGCTGGGATCAAAACGACGAATGCACTACTCAAGCAAGGCGCGACCCCGAAAGGTCGCAAGGAAATCGCTGAAAATTCCGGCAGCAGCGAGACTCTAATCTTAGAGTGGGTCAATCACGTCGACCTCTTCCGTATCAAAGGCGTATTCGAGGAATACGCGGACCTATTGGAAGAAGCAGGTGTGGACACAGTGAAGGAACTGGCTCAAAGAAACCCGGCAAACCTCTATAAAAAACTCGGTGAAGTAAACGATCAGAAGAAACTCGTCCGCCAACTTCCTGGCAAATCTCAAGTTGAGAACTGGGTCGCACAAGCCAAGCAGCTTGACCGGGCAGTGTTCTACTAAGTTGTATTCGATTCACAGAGGCGAAGTAGTTCGCTTCATATTTCTTCGATCAGCTTTTTGGAAATGCGGGTCTCCACCCGCATTTCTTTTTTCCAAAGCATTATTCGGTAACCAGCACGCTAAATGACAGTAATTTCAATAGGAGTATTATTAGTTTTTAGGAGTAATGCAGTAAACCTATCATTCTTAAAAATGAGGAAATATGATGCATCAAGTTAATCGAAGCTGGACACGGATTTTTTCCATAATAATAATTACCCTGGTTGCTGTCTTCAGCGTTGCACAAACAGCCCATGCGGAAGGCATCATAACCGACGGCACAATTCCCGCAGGAAAGGTGATTGACAATGACGCCATCATCTTCGGGGAACATGTTGTGGTTGATGGTTCGGTGAACGGGGATTTGATAGCCCTCGGAACAACCGTTACCATTAATGGGGACGTAAACGGCAGCCTCATCACTGCCGGGCAGGACATCACAATCGATGGTGAAATTCAGGGCAGCGTCTATTCAATCGGAGGTACATTAAATCTTGGGCCATCATCGAAGGTCGAACGCAACGTTTACTTTGCCGGTTTACGCCTGGTCACCGAACCGGGGTCAGTTGTAGGACGAGATCTGGTGGCTGCCTCACTCAGAGCTCAATTGGTGGGGCAAGTCGGCAGAGATTTTAAAGCAACCATTGGCTTGTTAGAGTTCATTGATATCATCCGTGAGGGCGTTGAAGATGAGGTGCTCCCCGAATTACAGTCTACTCCAACAGACGAGCCCGATAATGACGAGACAGATGAAGCCAAATTGCACTCTGAACAGGTTGTATTTACTTCCACCTCAAAAAGGCTGGTCAGTTACTCCAACCATCCTACTGGGGAATTCAGACACGAACAAGTTTCAACTGGTACACGTAACTTTAAACAAATTAACACATCAGGCATCCAATCCGATGTCGTTACGGAATGGGCTCTCGATCGGACTGGGGCGTTCGTCACCTACCTGATTGTTGGATTGTTAGTTGTGTGGCTGCTTCCAAATAAATTATCCGACTGGTCTGAAAAAATTAGATCTGCGCCGCTCCTGTCGTCCGGATATGGCTTGTTGGGACTAGTGATCGCATTTAATGGTTTTGTAATTGTAGCAGTGCTAGCCGCGATCATCCTCGCTATCGGACTTGGATTGGGATATATCACCCTCTGGAATCTGGCCTTTTACTTTTGGGGGATAGGTTATTCAAGTCTGGTTCTGGCTTTTTCCCTGTTCGCTCTTTTTGTGTTCTACGTGAGCAAGGTGATTGTCTCCTATCTGGTCGGGCTTATGATTCTGGAACGGATTGCTCCAAACGCCGCAAATCATAAAATTATTGCCCTTATCCTGGGTCTTTTAATATATGTATTATTGATAGCCATACCTTACTTTGGATGGGCTGTCAGTGTCATTGCAATGCTTTTCGGACTCGGCGCTGTATGGCTGGTGTTCCGTGGGGAGCGCAAAACATCCGCCCAACCGGCTGTCATCTCCGAAGAGTAAGCATTCGCACATACAAAAATTAATGGGTGACACAATACAGAAAGTTAAGGTAGCTGTTGTGCAGGCTGCATCGGTGCTCTTCGATAAAAGTGGGAGCGTCGATAAAGCCTGTCGCTTGATTAATGAAACAGCGAATCAAGGAACTAAACTCGTCCTTTTTCCCGAAGCATTTATCCCCGCATATCCTCGTGGTCTTACATTTGGTACAGTTATAGGTAGCCGCAGTTCAAGTGGTAGGCTAACCTGGCAGCGCTATTGGTCAAACGCAATCGATGTTCCCGGTCCCTGCACGCAATTAATAGGTAAGGCTGCCCGAAACGCGAAAACCTACGTGGCGATCGGTGTGATAGAGCGTGATAACCAGTTCAGTCGAGGCACTTTATACTGCACGCTGCTGTACTTTGGTCCGGATGGTCGCTTGTTGGGTAAACACAGAAAACTCAAACCAACCGCTGCTGAGCGCCTCATATGGGGTGAAGGGGACGGCAGCACATTGACGACACTCGATACAGAATTTGGGGTTGTCGGTGGATTAATATGTTGGGAGAACTATATGCCGCTTGCTCGCATGGCGATGTACGGTAAAGGTGTGGAGATCTATCTTGCACCTACGGCTGATTCACGCGACACCTGGCTGGCTACACTCCGCCATATAGCATGCGAAGGACGCTGTTACGTCCTGGGCTGCAACCAATACGTAACCAAATCCAATTATCCGTCCGATTTGGAAGGACTAGAAGAATTGGAGCACCAGCCCGAGGTATTGTGTAGAGGTGGGAGCATGATCGTTTCCCCGCTCGGAGAGATCATCGCAGGTCCATTGTATGACCGAGAAGATATTCTGTTTGCCGATTTGGATTTAGCAGAAGTAGCCAAAGGGAAATTTGATTTTGATGTCGTCGGGCACTATGCCCGACCGGATGTCTTCCAATTATTAGTCAACGAAAAACCACAACCCCCGCTGACCTTCGGCAATGAAGAAAATTGAGGGTGGAAACCATCCATTCAAGCCGATGCTTCAACACTTTTTTCCCGACCCAGCCAGCGAAAAGCCAGCATTCCCACCAGCAGCGGCAGCCAAAATGTGATACCCCGGTATGCTAAGGCAATCACAGCCGCTGCTCCTAAGGGAACGTTTAAAGAACTGAGACCCAATGTCAATGCGCCTTCCATGAACCCAATTCCTGAAGGTGTAGGAGAGACGATATAAAAAAGATAACCCATACTGAAACCAGCCACAATAGTGCCCGCCGAGAAAGGGACTTGGAATGCCAGAAATAATAATAAGAGGATCAACATTAATAACAGCTTACTCGTCAATCCAAGAAACGCAGGTATTATTAAATTAATGGGTTTTTGCCTCAACAGAATTAAACCCTCAGAGGCATCATGAGCAAACGCGTATGCTCGTTCTTTAGATAAATATTCTCGGCGAATAAAAGGTCTCAGGGCACCATTTGCAATACCAACCAGCCTTGCTAAGATCCTGCCAAAGGTTTGTTCCGATCGCATACCCATATAGAGCATTGTCCCCCAGACTATCGCAAGTAAAAGAAGGAAAGCTGAGGCGAACAACTCCGCTGAGTTTATATTATTTCGCCGAAACAATACCACCAAACCTAATCCAAGGACACTAAGAAAACCAAGATAATCAAACATCACCACTAACGCACCGGCTACCGTCACTTTCGCGGAGGAATACCTGTTTCGTCTAGCCTCTGAGATAAAAACACCCATCCCCCCCACTCCACCGCTGGGTGCAATCACGTTCACGAAATTTGCTGCGGCTGCCATCATAATCAGCCTGTCAGTTCGTTCGTCGAGACCAAGTGCCTTGTAGATAAAACGAAAAGAGGCGGCAACATTCAACATCCACAACGCCTCCACCCCTAATGCTAATAATAGAAAGCGTAAATCCCCCTTCTTTAATGTGTCAACGATTGATTGGACCTCGGCGATATTGACCAGTAGGAAGACTATCCCGATTAAAATAGCAATAGCAAAAATAAACTTGCGCATTGGGCGGATTATAACGGATTTGGGCGAAATAAGAAAAACGAGGATCTTCCAGGTCTTTTTCTCTAGCCCGACATTGTCTCCCCGAAAGTGACTTGAATCTGAATAACGCTATCACCTCGCAGAATTTCTATCGTTACTGTTTCCCCTGGTTGAAAGGCAAACAAGGCATTGACAAACGTATGCTCCTCATCTAATGCGATATCTCCTATCTTGGTGATGATATCACCCGGCTGCAGATTACTTCTACCCGCCGGGCTGTTGGGCTCAACTTCGGTTACATACACACCCCATTCAACGGAAAAACCGTAAACCTCCGCAATATTCGGCGTGATTGGTTGCATATGTATACCAAGGTAAGGTCGCGAAAAGTAGCCTTTCTGGGTGATCTGCTCGGCGATTATTCTAGCCAGGTTCGAGGGAATTGCAAACCCCAATCCTTCCGCTGGTGCACTGCCAAGAATGCTGCCGCGTATTATCAGTGTATTTATTCCAATCACTTCACCGGCTAAATTTATCAGCGGTCCGCCTGAATTACCGCTGTTAATTGCAGCATCTGTTTGGATTAAACCTTCAATCTGGTAACCCTGACCAGTATCTATCATCCGACCAGTTGCACTGACCACCCCTACTGTTACAGTATTTTTGAAATCGCCTAAAGGTGAACCTATCGCGATCACGGTCTCACCCGGCTTCAAACCGTCTGAATTTCCCAGGTTTGCTACTGCGGGAACTTCTCCATCAATCTTCAACACCGCCAGGTCTGCATATTTTTCGGTGCCGATCAATGTGGCTGGTAATTCAGTACCGTTGGCAAGTATAACTGACAGACGCCTCGCATTTTCTACAACATGATTGTTAGTTATGACATAGCCCTCTTCCGAGATAAAAACCCCACTTCCACCCACAAGCTGGTCTTCTTTTTGACCGAAATTTGATTGCGTTTCTTGATTAACTCCCACAACCGACACTACCGCAGGACCTGTTTTTTCAACAGCCTTAACGATTGTGGTTTCGTAAGTTGTTGTCGATAATTGGACTTTTGTCTCTGTTACTAGAGGTTCGTCAACAACAAATGCGGGTTTTGCTTCATCTGAAGAAGCATTACTTAATGCCCGGAATACCACCATACTACCGGCAGCGACACCGCTCAACCCAGATATCCCAGCCACTATGACAACAAACAATATATACAGAATGCGACGATGAGACATTATCTGCGCCTGCCGCCCATTCCCAGCACCAACATAACCCAATACATAAGCTGCAGCACAGCGGTGACAAGGGCGGCCACGTAAGTTAATGCAGCAGCATTCAACACCTTGTTAACCCCCCTCATCTCTTCTTGTCCAACGATCAAGCCCGATTGCACGAGCAGGCGTTTAGCCCGGGCAGAAGCATTTAATTCAACTGGCAAAGTTGCCAATGCAAACAATGCACCACCGGAGAAAACGATTACTCCCAACCACGACACACCCACCCAATTCATAAACAGACCCAATATTATCAATATCCATCCGAGATATGAGCCGATATTGACCGCTGGAATGATGGCTGCCCTCAAGCGAAGTGGGAAATATCCCTCCTTATCCTGCATGGCATGTCCTAATTCGTGGGCTGCAATTGCAAGAGAGGCAACCGATGACCCTTGATATACATCTTGAGAGAGGCGCAGTACTTTACTGCTAGGGTCATAATGGTCGCTCAACTTCCCCTGGACACCTTCAACACGCACGTTATACAAACCCCCAGTCTGGATCAAACGCTGGGCAGCTTGGGCTCCATTGACTCTGCTTTGGGCAGCAACATTGCTCCACTTTTTGTATGCAGATCGCACATACAACTGAACCACCAGCATCAGGATCATTGCTGGTATCATGAAAAGAAAGTAACTCGAGTTATAAAATAAACCGTACATTTAATTTCCCTTCGCCACTAATTCGAAAACAATCTTCCATCAAATTGCCCCTAAAGAATTCAATAACCCTTGAGGACTTATTGGCTGTTCTTTATCAATAATTCTATTGCTTTATCAAGTTGGGGATCAATGTCATTTTCGAAATCCTCTTCGGTGAATTCAACCACATAATCAGGTTTAAGACCGATCACCATAATCTGGCGCCCGTTGGGGGTCAGCCAACGCGCAATGGTTATGCGCACCGCGCCCTGATCGTTCATCAAGGAAGTGTAATTCTGCACAGACCCCTTTCCAAACGAAGTTACACCCACCAATAAGCCGCGCTCACGATCTTGAATTGCTCCCGCAACAATCTCAGAGGCTGAGGCGCTCCCTTCGTTAATCAATACAACTAAAGGGATTTCAGTAGCACGACCGCCACGCTTGGCATTATACGTATCTCGACTTCCATCTCCATATTCTTCGTACATTACAACACCATCGCCGATAAACTCGGAGACCACTTCGATAGCAGTATTTAGGAATCCTCCCCCGTTATAACGCAAATCAAGGATTAAACCCACTGGCTCTTGAACCAACAGTTCTTTAAGTGCATCGCGCAAATCGCGCCCAGTTTTATCGCCAAAGGTATACAACTGAACGTATGCAATATCCTTATCTAACATTCGATAATCCATCGAAGGAACGACGATACTAGCACGTTCAACTTCTACATCAAACTGCTCCTCAACACCTTCTCGTTGAATGGTTAAAAGCACTTTTGTGTCCTTTGGTCCAATCACACGCTGGCGAACTAATTCTCCGTCAATCCCGGTCATATCTTCCCCATCGACAGCGATCACTTTGTCGTTGGGCTGCAGTCCGGCTTTTTCGGCCGGAGAACCTGGCATAGGACTGATGATTGTCAAATAATCTCCCGTGATGTCGACCCAGGCGCCAATACCTTCATATTCTTCACCTTCTAATTGTGCATTCGCCCGTTCAAACATATCGGGGTCTAAATACGATGTGTGCTGGTCGTCCAACGATTCGAGCATACCGCTTATAGCACCTTGCATCATAGCTTCTTCATCAACGGGTTGCTCAACGTAATCGGCTTCCACAATGTCCCAGGTCTGCCAAAATGGTTGAAATAATTCAATTAATTCCTGGGGGGTTCCAGCGCGAGGCTCTGCGTTCGATGCATCAGTTTGTTCTGATATTCCAATAATCTCAGGTAAGAAAATGAGAGGGTTAGCATCGGCAGAAACAACTACGCGACCGGCCACGAAACCGGCTGAGAAAGTGCCCGTTAGAAGTATCAAAGCCACAACCACCCCAGTCACAATAATCAAAGTCTTTAATTTCATTTCTAATCTCCTGGAAATGCTCTCAGTACGCTACACCAACTATGGATCAACTTTATAAGTGTTCGTTAAAAAATATGGGGGCATCAATTAATCCAATAGCATACCTATATTATCAAAATTGTATTTCAATTTTATTACACTACGATTAGAGAAATATAAATGTTACGCTAGAACTCATCCCACCCATTGTTGAATGAAAACGTCGAAGGAGGCTGGATCGCTAACTTTCTCTGTATAAGCCAGCATTATCTCGCCATCCATTGGGTAGAGGGGATGGCACGAAGATGGCAGAGCCCCGCCGGGTGCCTTTACTATCCCATCTACCAAAGGTCCGATTACATTCACCCGGCTCAATTCAGGAATAATCTGTTCGACTGTAAGCCATACCTTGTCTGCCGCCAATACAAGCTCTTCATCCACACTCTTATTCTTGCCAATATCTGCGTTACCTTCTACGTCAGCTTGTATCGCATGAATCACCGCCACGTCAGGTCGAATGGCAGGGAAAGCTATCAACTCTTCACCGCTATATGGATCGATGATAGTGCGAACATCAGGGCGCAGTGCAGGCAAATCTGTCCCCAACCAACCGCGACTAGGCATAAAACCAACACCCGCGATTTGGGCGCGTAAACCTAACGATAAACTCGCTTCAGTTTCTTCTATGATTTCAATTTCTCCTCGATTGGCGTAATAAGTGAACATCGGAGCCAACCCGAAAATTTCCAACCCAAAATAGCATGCACGCACTCTCGAAACCATCCCGGCACCGACGAGTAAATCGCTCTCCAAACCAGCTGCAAAAGATAATAGTGTCAGGTCACGCGGTTCACCAGTGGAATAGAAGCGATTAAGTAAGGCGCGTACAAACTCCATCGGTCTCCTATAAAGGGTCATTCCACCTAAAGCCAAAGTGCAGCCTGAGGAAACTCCCGCAGCCGCTTCCTGCATGGGGATTTCTTTATTGACCATTAAATCGTCTCCACCAAACATACTTCATTACCCCAGCATCTGAAAATTCTCAAGCGCTATAAGATGAAAAAAGTTCGACTCAATTGAGTGTATCCTCTTGATTCTTATGTGCGTCTTTTTTCAATTCTGCAACTCGCTCGGATAATTCCTTGAGATTTGAATCTTCAATCTCCCAAGGGTTCCGTGCTCGTTTGAAAGCGCTTCGAAGCATATCGACAGATCCTCCGCCACTGCCATTTCTTTTGGAATAAGAAAAATAAATCACCACATTAAATCCAATAACGATTACTAAAGTTATGAATATCACGAGTGCAGCTTTCGAATAATCCATTAGCTATCTCCTAATATCCTTCCCAGAGTATCGGAACAGTTCGTCGCAGGACAGCCAGATTTGGAATGGTATATGTAGCTGCGGGATGTTCATTTGCATCTGAACGAACTAAAATTGTCATCATGCCCAAATCGCGTGCTGCTTTCAGATTTAGCAAGGAATCATCAATAAGAACACACTCTTCTGGCGCTGGACTGCCCGCTAGGTTTAACGCACGCTGGTAAGCTTCTGCCTCTGGTTTACAAGCGAAGTCCATCGCTTTTACATCAATGATCCCGTTAAAACACTCCCCCAATCCCAGAATTGTTAAGACCCGCTTGGCATGCTCAGAATCCGCATTTGTAAAAATCCAACACCTCTGCGGTAAACTAAGCAGCAAGTGCCGGAACTCAGGTTCAGGCTGCAAGTAATCCCGTAAACGAAGGTCATGCACAAACGCCAGGTAATCATCAGAATCGACTTTATGGTGTCTTTGCAGACCTCTCAGCGTGGTCCCATAGGTTTCAAAATAATGGCGTCGCAAGAGGGGAACCTCTCCCTCCGGCAATCCTACTCGCTCGACCATGTAGCGGTTCATTCGAGCACCTATTGCATCCCACAACCCATTATCACTCGTATATAGCGTATCATCCAGATCAAAAAATATTGTAGTGTAACGCATTTGGTTATTATAAAAGCGATAGACAATTGAGTATAGTGCGAATACTCATATTAAAACGCAATTTCCATTTTTCTAATTCCCTATTCACTGTATAATTATTCCATGCCCATCCACATCCTACCACCCGAGGTGGCATCCCAAATTGCAGCCGGCGAAGTCGTCGAACGCCCTGCATCGGTCGTCAAAGAGTTGGTAGAAAATTCTTTAGACGCCGGGTCTAATTCTGTTACGATAACTGTAGAGGACGCTGGGAAGCGGTTAATCGAGGTTGCTGATGATGGCTGCGGAATACCGATTGATCAACTATCCCTGGCAGTCGAACGCCACGCGACCAACAAACTGGATGGTCCGGAAGACCTGCATTGCATCGCTTCCCTTGGCTTTCGAGGAGAAGCCCTGGCCTCCATTGGTTCAGTAGCACGCTTGACGTTAACTTCCCGAACCACCGATACGGATTTGGGTGCCAACCTGCAAGTTGAGGGAGGGCATGCCTCGCGGGTGCTACCATTGGGCTCACCGGCAGGTACCGTTGTACGGGTTGAGAACCTATTTTACAACGTTCCTGCTCGATTGAAGTTCCTAAAACACGACCAGACCGAACGCCGTGCAATTGATAAGTTGGTCACTCGATATTCATTGGCATACCCACTTGTCCGGTTTAGCCTCCACCAGGATGGTCGCCTAGCACTGCAAACCAGTGGAAATGGGAATCGACGTGAGATTTTAGGCACCATATACGGCGTTGAAATTGCGCGCCAATTAATTGAAGTGATCTCAGAAGACGATTGGATTCAAGTATTGGGCTTCACCAGCCCCACTTCGCTTACCCGATCCAGCCGGCGCGAGCTTACGTTCTTTGTTAATGGACGTCCAGTGAAAGACGCGGCTCTCAGCGCGGCTGTGATTAAAGCCTATCACACCCTATTAATGGTCAATCGCTACCCAATTACCATACTGTTCCTCAAAATGCCTCCCGAAATGGTGGATGTAAACGTACACCCCACTAAAGCCGAAGTACGTTTTCGAGAGCCTGATCGAATTTTTAGCAGCGTGCAGCGCGCCGTCCGGCGGGCACTTCTGGCGCACAGCCCGGTCCCAAATTTGGAGTTCCAACCACACTGGTCTGACGGAGCTGCCTGGGGAGAACCTCACACAATTGATCCAACTTGGGGATGGCGTGATATCGAAAACCAGCGCAAAGAGGGGGGGGCAATACCAGAAGGCAGTTCCCCAACTCCAGGTTCACAATCCCCACCTATAACCAAGAGTGGTCTTGGTGCGCAACCTGCGCCTTTGCTGCGTCCGGTTGGACAGGTCGCATCCACCTACCTGGTAGCAGAAGGTCCAGATGGACTATATCTTATTGACCAACATGCTGCTCATGAGAGAGTATTGTTTGAACGAGTTATGAAGCAGCGTGATAGTTCAATCCCCTCCCAGATCCTCTTGCAGCCTGTTGCTATTGATCTGCCTCCTTATGAGACGCGCCTCTTGCAAGAACAGTTAGATATATTGGGAAAAATAGGTTTCCAGGTTGAGTTATTTGGACATAATTCATTCCTTGTACGCGCTGTTCCAGCCATCCTGGAGAATCATGATCCGGCAGCTTCGCTCCGTCTCCTGGTGGAAGATTTTGAGGAGGATGAAACACCTTTGCAGGCAGAATTGGAGGCGCGCATAATCGCCAGAATCTGTAAACGCGCTGCCATCAAGGCAGGTAAGAACCTCTCACCCGAAGAGCAAAGAGCCTTACTGACGGACCTTGAAGCATGCCAGTCTCCACGCACCTGCCCCCACGGTCGACCCACTATGATTCATCTCTCGGTTGACCTCCTGGAGCGGCAGTTTGGGCGGCGAGGATCACGTTAATGTTAGCACTCTGGCTAGAAAATAATTCAATATCAATACGGGATGATCTGCCTATTCCAGAACCAACTCCAGGAGAAGCGCTTGTAAAAGTCCACCTGTCAGGTATCTGTGCCACCGACCTTGAAATGGTCAGGGGTTATTATCCATTCAAGGGTGTGCTTGGACACGAGTTCGTTGGAGAAGTCGTCAAAGCTCCTCAAAATTCTGATTGGATCGGAAAACGAGTAGTAGGAGAGATCAATATTGTCTGCGGCAAGTGTGATGCCTGCCGGGCTGGACGCTCGCATCACTGCGCAAACAGGTCAGTTCTAGGCATCAAGGAGAAGAATGGTTCATTCGCAGAGTTCCTTACTCTGCCTTTAAAGAACCTCTATCCAGTCCCGGATAACATGCCAAATGAAGCGGCAGTGTTCACAGAACCGATGGCTGCAGCCTTGGAAATACAGGAACAAGTACAAATCCATCCTCTTGACAAAGTATTGGTAGTCGGCGCTGGTCGCTTGGGACAGCTGATAGCCCGCACTTTATCGCTTACTGGCTGCGATCTCAATGTAGTGACCCGTCACCCTCAGCAGCGAGAACTCCTGCAAAGATCCAATATTTCAACGGTAAGAGAAAATGAGGTTGAGCCAGATAAATGGGATACTGTCGTTGAAGCGACCGGCTCTGCCACCGGTTTTAATCTGGCAAGGCTGGCGGTGCGACCATTAGGTACTATCGTCCTCAAGAGCACTTATAAGGGTGAGGTTCAGGTGAATTTCTCAGCTCTAGTTGTGGATGAAATCTCTATTGTTGGATCTCGCTGCGGGTCATTTCCTCCAGCTCTACGTCTACTGGAAAGCGGAAAAGTCGATCCAACATTTCTAATATCAGGTCGTTTTCCGTTGTCAGATGCATTGACAGCATTTGAGCGAGCTGCCCAACCAGCAGTTTTTAAGGTTTTATTGGATCCAATGACGTAATCGCAGATACCTTACTAATCCCCCAGAATTTTCCCTACGATCGAGGGAATCACTTCTGCTACATCCTCATGCAGTACTACATCCGCACGCATATCAATATAAGTCTCGGAATGATTGATCACAATAAGGTGCGCTCCGTTTTCCAAAGCCCGCATCGGCAGTCCCGCAACCGGCATGATCTCCAGAGAGGAACCGACAACGATCATTAGGTCACACGCTTTGCTGGCTTCATTTGCCTGCATCCAGTTCCGGGCAGGCAATGACTCCCCCATCAACACCAGATCGGGTTTAAGGACACTTCCACAATCAGGACAATATGGAATCGTACCGTCGCTCAGGAAAGGTTCAATGTGACCCTGGGACGGGAAACTGCGAAAACAATCCGTACAGCTCATGCGTTCCCAGGATCCATGCACTTCTATGACATTCTTCGAACCTGCACGCTGGTGCAGGCAATCAATATTTTGCGTTATTATCGATTTTATGTGACCGGTCTCTTCCAAGCGAGCGAAACCAACGTGCGCCCGGTTTGGCTGTGCACCCCTGATCTGTACAGCAAAAGGATGAATCCAATTATAGAATTTCTCCGGGTTGTACCGGAATGTTGAGAGAGAAGCGACTTCAAACGGGTCATACTTGGTCCACAAGCCTCCCTCGCTCGACCGGAAATCAGGAATTCCTGACGGCGTCGAAATCCCCGCCCCAGTAAGCACAACCGAATACTTGCTGTCCCTGATAATATCAGCGGCACAGCGAATATCCATTTGTGTCTTATTCGTATGGCTATTCATTTATTATCGATTGAAACCACCACAGTGGGAATCGCCATAGCCGTAATTTCTTGGTAGTTTAGAATAAGAAGCGCAAACAAGAGTATATCATTATTAGAAACACGGTTATTTAGAAACTGAAAAGAAGAAAGAGATTCTAATAATCTTTATTTTACGATGATTTACTCTGGATCAATTATAATCTCAGTGACCATGTTGGAAAAAATCCGAACTGTCCTGCAAAACAAATGTCTCATCGCGTCAGACCGGGTATTGATTGTCGGGGTATCTGGGGGTCCAGACAGCTTATGCTTGCTGGATGTGCTTGTACACCTTGATTACAACATCATTATTACTCACTTCGACCACTGTTTGAGATCCGAATCGCGAGCTGAAGCACAAGTCGTCAGGAAGACAGCGGAAGACATGGGAATACCTTTCCTGTTAGGGCAAAAGAACGTCGTTAGATACGCTGAAACGCACAGACTGTCAGTGGAAGAAGCCTCACGAGTTGCCCGGTATGAATTCATATTTCAACAAGCTGAGAGGCTTGGTGTGCAAGCAGTTGCAATAGGGCATAACGCCGATGATCAGGTAGAGACCGTCCTAATGCATTTACTGCGCGGATCAGGGTTGTCAGGATTGAGAGGTATGGCTTACAGAAGTTTACCAAACCCCTGGAGCAGAGATATCCCGCTTATACGCCCCCTTTTGGATGTCTGGCGTGAGGAGATTGAAACTTATATCGAGAGTCATGAATTGCATCCATCCATTGATTTAAGCAACCTCGACACCCGCTACTACCGCAACCGTTTGAGACACGAACTCATCCCCCATCTTGAAAGCTACAATCCCCGCTTGCGGCAGTTAATTTTCCGGATGGCTGGCGTTTTACAAGGAGATTATGATATTGTAGAGAATTTAGTGGATATAGGATGGCAAAAATGCTTGCTTGAATCCGGAACCGAATATGTGGCATTTGACCTTAACTTAATTCAAAGCCAGCCTCTCGGTCTTCAGCGCCATATCCTGCGCCGGGGTATCAACCACCTTCGCCCCGGACTGCGTGATGTGGATTTCAATACTATAGCACGTGCTATTGGATTCCTTGATACACCCCCTCGCAGTGGGCAAATTGATTTGATTTCCGGATTGCGGTTGTTAATTGAAGATGATCGTTTGTTTATCATTAGCCGGGAAGCAGCTCTACCATCCCACAATTTGCCGCAGTTGGAAAGAGACGTAGAACTCATGTTGAACGTCCCGGATGTATTGAAGCTCAACCAGGGCTGGAGGTTATCAGCCGAGTTAGCCGCAGATGTACAATTCACCCGCAGGAAAGCTATTACAAATGACGATCCATTCCAGGCTTGGGTCGATTTTAAATGCCTGCAGCTTCCCCTCCTGATCCGCACTCGTCGACCAGGAGACCGGATTAAACCACTCGGGATGGCTGCAGGCTCCCTGAAAGTATCCGATCTTATGGTCAATCTCAAGCTGCCCCGTCGGGTTAGAGACAAGTGGCCCGTGGTCACTTCTGGGTGCGAAATTATCTGGGTACCAGGGATGAGACTGGCGCAAAAATGCCGCCTGACCGAGGACACCCAAATTGCTGTACATTTAACGCTTGCAAAAGAAGGGGGATTTGATTATAGAAAAAACTTCACCAAAGCTTCAGAATAGCAGCAAAGTCAAATTAACAATTTAAAACACCCGGCTAGTCCACACACCGGGTGTTTCAATCATATTTGACTTCAGTATGTCGTTGCGTCCTGTTAACTCAACAAACCTTAGAACAGACCGATGACACGTCCGGTTTCCAGGTCAAGGTCAACGTTATAATAGACCGGTCGAGTGGGCAAACCCGGCATGGTGCTCATCTCTCCCAAGAGCGGGTACAGGAAACCTGCACCCACCGAAGCGCGAATATCAACAATCGGGACGATGAAACCTTCCGGCACTCCCTTGAGAGTCGGATCATGGCTCAGACTGAGATGGGTTTTAGCCATGCACATCGGCAGCTCGTCGAAGCCCAATTTGGTATAAAGCTCGACTTTTTTCTCTGCTTCCTCTGTGTATTCCACACCATCCGCACCGTAGATTTCCCTGCAGATTATCTCTATTTTCTCTTTGATTGAAGTGCCTTCCAATGGATAGAGAAAGTCGAAATTGCTGGGTTTCTCACATGCCGCCACAACTGCTTCTCCCAGTGCTTTCGCCCCGGCACCACCTTCCATCCAGTGACGGGAGATGACAGCATCCTCCGCACCTGCATCGATGGCAGCCTTTCTTACCATCTCTACTTCTGCTTGGGTGTCATCGGCAAACGAGTTTACCGCCACCACAACTGGAATACCAAAACCTAGGGCGTTCTTAATATGAACCTCGAGGTTCCCTAAACCTGCCCCTAACAGTTCGAGGTTCTCTTCTGTGTAAGCATGGTCAAGTGGTTGTCCTGCTCTTACCGTTGGACCACCACCGTGCATCTTGAGTGCCCTGACGGTTGCCACCAGGACCACCACGTTGGGGATAAGACCCGAGTAACGGCACTTTATGTCAAAGAACTTCTCCATACCGACATCGGCACCGAAGCCTGATTCGGTGACAACGTAATCAGCCAACTTCAATGCGATCTTGTCGGCGATGATGGAACTGTTACCATGGGCGATATTGGCGAACGGTCCCGCGTGTACGAATGCCGGAGTGCCTTCCAGAGTCTGCATTAAAGTGGGTTTGATGGCTTCCTTCATCAGTACGGTCATCGCCCCCGCACAGCCCAGATCTTCTGCTGTAACCGCCTCACCTTTACTGTTCGTGCCGATCACGATCCGTCCGATACGCTCACGCATATCAGCCAGATCGGTCGTAAGAGCCAGGATGGCCATAATTTCACTGGCAACTGTGATATCAAAACCAGTATCACGAGTAAAGCCTTTCTCTTTTGGTCCCTCACCAATTGTGATCCCACGTAGCATGCGGTCGTTTGTGTCGACCACTCGGCGCCAGGTGATGCTGTCGGGGTCAATGTCCAGACGCACGAAGCGGCTGATCTCCTCAGGCGTCAGCTCATTGGGATCGGTCTTATTTATACCCAGTTTCTCCAAGCGCTTAAACATCGAGGGGGCAAACTCGCGGTTGCCTTGCTTGTCTGATGGGCATAAGCGCCGGAAAAGTGCATCATCCTTTTGGCGAGATTCGTGGAACCTGCGGGTATCGATGGCAGCCGCCAACAGATTGTTTGCAGCCGTTATGGCATGGAGATCACCCGTGAGGTGCAGGTTGAAATCTTCCATCGGTATTATTTGACTGTAGCCGCCGCCCGCAGCCCCACCCTTAATCCCGAAAGTTGGACCCTGGCTCGGCTGTCGGATGCATGTGAAAACACGCTTACCCAAGTGAGCGCCTAAAGCCTGGCTCAGACCGACCATTGTTGTGCTTTTGCCTTCTCCAAGGGGAGTCGGTGTGATAGCTGTCACATCAATATATTTACCATCAGGCACATCTCTAAGTCTCTCCAACACCTCAAGACGAACTTTGGCTTTATAATTACCTTGCAGCTCGAGTTCTTCAGGAAGCAAGCCTACTTCATCTGCGATTTGAGATACGGGTTTAAGCTTGGCTTCTTGTGCGATTTCGATATCAGACGGGACTGGGTAGCGTACTTTGATGGGGGTTGGCGAAAATTTTCGCAAACCGGGAAATTCCTTTGATTCATTCATGATCAGTGCTTTCTCCTTGAATTTAAATTCTGAGTGGATTTATTGTATCCTTATTGTGACAGATTTCACGCCATTCGACAATGGACGCATATCCTATATATATTAAGTAAAGTGTCATGATTTAATGGTTTCTTATACTTTAACACCCTCCAGATTTGAAATTTTATGAATTTTGGTGTTAAATCTGGAAACACAAGAATCCTAATGGTCCCATGGCTATATCTTCCAATTCATAAATTTGACCGGTTAGCATATCTGAGACATTCGAGTTTGATACAGATAACTGTTCCTGGTCAACTATTACATTCCTTATTTGCTCGCTAAAGTTTGCTAACACAAGCACTCGTTGGTTTTTAACTTTTCGCATATATCCTAGAACATGATCATTCTCCGTGTTGATGACTGCTATCTGGTTGCCAAAGAAGGCGGGGGTTTCCTTACGCAATTTTATTAAACGCTGTAGCTCTTGATAAATCCGGGCTTCAATTGTGCTGGGATCATGCCGTTTTTCTATTTTCCCCCAGTCAGCAAATGTACGATGAACCCAACGACTATCCCATTTTTTATTTGGATTCAACAGATAGCTGTAGTCATTCAAAACTCCAACCTCATCTCCCAGGTAAATTAATGGTATTCCCCCCACAGTTAAAATGATGCCATGAATGAGGAGAATACGACGAACGGCGAGTTCCACCTCCACATCAGTTTCTTCCTGTAGTGCTTTTTCCAAGCCAGCTAACGAAGCACACGTGCCAGAGATACGATTATCACCCGTCTTTGGGTTCTCCTGGAATGGAAGTCCACGTGCAAAGCTCCCTGCAAAATCGCTGGTATAAAAATTATTCAAGAATCGTCGATGGTCATAGCCGTTGATCCCAAGTCGCTGAGCATCTTCATCGGAAAATGTCCAGCCGATATCATCATGCGAACGAACATAGTTTACCCACGCGCAGCAAGGTCCGATATTGAATCTTTCTTGTAATGCTTGATTCAATAAATGCACCTCTCTTGTCGCTAATGAGTTCCATAATATAGCCATTAACAATGGGTTGTACGATAAACTGCATTCAACAGGTGAAATGTATTTAACGACTTCATCGGGATGAACAATAGCTTCTGATTTGAATAGAAGAGCAGGTGCAGCAATACTACCTATAGCCTTGAATGCCTGGATGAGCGAATGAGCTTCTGGTAGGTTTTCACAATCTGTGCCCAACTGCTTCCAAATAAATGCTAAAGCGTCCAGCCGTAAGATCTCAACCCCAATATTAGCCAAATAGAGCATCTCTTCTACCATTCGGTTGAACACCACTGGGTTAGCGTAATTCAGATCCCACTGGTAGGAATGAAAAGTCGACCAAACCCAACTCATAATCTCTGGACGGTATGTAAACGACCCGGAACGTTTTCCATCAACTTTCTCGTCCGGGAAAATCTCTCTCAGATATATCTCGTAAGCATCCGGCATTTGACGGTTTGGAAATATTCGGTAATAGTCTTGAAATTCCCTATCCCCAGACAACGCTTGGGTCGCCCATTCACTTTCGTCAGAAGTGTGATTAAAAATAAAATCTAAAACCAGACTGATGCCTTCGTTCCGTAATTCACCTGCGAGAACTACCAATTGATCAACGGACCCCAGAGCAGTATTGATCTCTCTGTAACTGCTGATAGCATAACCGCCATCATTCTCCCCATCAGGAACGAGGAATAAAGGCATAAGGTGCAAATACGTCAAGCCCAGCTCACTGAAATAGGGGATTTTATTTTGAATTCCTTCAAGATTTCCAGCAAATAGATCCACGTAACAAACACCACCCAGCATTTGGTTCGATTGAAACCATGTTGGGTCCTTCTCGCGAATTTTATCCAAATCTTTTAGGTCGCTTGGTCGCTCAATCCACATCCGTGCGATTATGTCAACTAAATCCTGCAAGTGAGAACAAAAATTGTCATGACCTGAATAGAGATGAAAGTACAAATTAAATAATCTAGGAAAATTTTTCAACACACGTTCTTCAAATTTATTCCATTCAGATTTATCGATCCCCTTACTTGCAAGGTGTTGAGTTTCCCATTTAATAAGAAAACGTGCCAGCGATTCTTCCAACAAGCCTTCATTTTTAGTATCGTTATTCATAATTGATAAAAACTAATCGGCACCCATACACTCAATTTGCCGTCTGAAGAAAGAATTACCGGCATGGGGTCGGATAGTGCTCCAATATAATTGCCATTCTTATCCAATTGCAGAGTAGCCAAGAATTTATATTCACCTGAAATAGTACAAATTATTTTTCCTGCATAATATGTGCCTCTTCTGTCAGCAACCAGTCCCCAATCATTTTCGAGAACATAACCTCCTTCCAATTGTTCCGATGTTAATACATAGGTCCCCGTCAGTTTGCATACATCATTCCCCAAACGTGCCCGCCGGGCAGCAGAATGCCGGTTAGAAGCAGTAGAAAATAAAATGTGATATTGGTTGTCTGTAAATACCTCTTGGGGTACTTCCATTTGGGCAAATTCTCCAGGAGCACAAGCGGGAGGGAGCACCTCCCAAGATAACAAATCTTTAGAACTGGCGAGTCCTATCACCCCTCTGCCATCCAATGATCCGAAATTTGCTCTTGCACAAATCAATGCATAATACTTCCCACTTCTAACATCAAAATAAATATCGGGGTCACGCCAGGCTTCATCTGGCCAATCCGAATCGCCCAATTTTTCATACCACCGGCTGTCCGCCTCCAATAATGGGTTATCAGGAAAGCGCTTCCAGGTTGTCAGGTCACCAGACAATGCTAATCCAATCCGTTGAACCCGACCTTTCTCGGAGATGGATGAACCGGTGTAGAAAAGGTAATATTGGTTTTCTCGTTCGATTACGCAGCCTGTCCAAATGACTCGATCATCCCATTCTCCCAATTGACCAGCTTGAAGGGCATCAGGCAACACGCGCCAATTGATTAAATCAAACGAAACTGCATGTCCAACAGAAGCCGATTCATGGCGTAGTTCAGGATTGTGGGGTGTGCGAACAGCCTGTAAATAAAATATATGGTATTCAGAAGCCGTTAGTAATAACCAGAAATCCCAAATATACTTATCCGGCAAGAAAAGTGCCATGTAATTTTATTCTCGGCGGATTTGGATACTGCCAAAATCAGGAAAAACGATCACATCTGCTAATTTTCTATGCTTCGATATAATTAAATGTTCACGCTCGAGCACATCTAGCATAAAAGGCTCGAATTCGTCTCTTGCCCGTCGCTTGCGTGTCTCAAATGTTTGGTGATAGTCTCGATCAATAAAAATGCGGAAATTAACGAAACTCAGTAACGATGTGTAAGTACCTTCAGCAATCAGAACTTTTAAATCACCAACATCCTTCTCCTCAACAATGATGCGGTCTTCATCAAAAATCACGACTGGCTTATAAATCTGTTTTTCTCCATGCTTGAAGGAACGTATATTTGAATCCAGAAAATCAAGTTTCACTTCGTAAGTGCCTACCTGTTCTAAGTTTCTCCTCCGCATTTCGTGATTCGTTTTCGGTGGGAAGACAAAATAATCATCCTGTTGGAGTACAGCGGCGTTGATGCCTCTCTTGTTCAGCAATCTTGCGATTTCAAAAGCCAACTCGGATTTTCCGGCTCCGGATTCACCCGCCACACTTAGAGCAAAGCGATCGCCAATCTTTTTATCAAGCAATTGGGTGATATCTTTTGCTCGATCTGTATGGTGCTGCTCGATGATTAATTTATCACCAATCATAGCTTCCCTTCTTCTAAGAATGGAAAAAATTAGCACTTAAATAAGAACAATAAACCAGTGTAAACATGGACTATATGCTAGTCCTGTTCAGAGTATCAATATCGAGGAAGTCACGGACATCTTCAGCTACCATCCTGGGATTGCCTTGACACAATAACAGACCTAAGTGTTCGAATCCGCCAGTTTCTTGAGTATATGGGAGAAATTCAAAATAAATTCCCGCTCCCGGCCCATTGTTTACAATAACGTTATAGGCTGTTTCCCTTCCAATTTTGGGCATTATATACATTAAAAATGAAATAGCATCATGCCACCCTTGAGCTACTGCGGTCGTTTCGTTCTCGTCAAGTTCATAGAGATATTGTTTGCTCGCGTCTCTTACCAATAAATATATATCATATGGACGCCTTATGAAATATGGCACTAACAGTACAGCTGGTCCATAATCCCAGATCAATAAATCAGAGGGATTTTCCTCTAATAAATACGCCGAAAAAGTTAATCCATGCGTTTGACAAAAATACCAATTGTCAATGAATCGTCTGGGTATAACATTGCTGAAACCAATTTGTTGGTGACCATGCGCCAGGGAACCTCCTACGAGACGCCCATAGTTTTTGACAATAGAAACAAATCCGCGGTGATCCCCCCGGACACCCTCTAACTCTGTAGCTGGCATAACAGATCCGGAATCTGTTAATAGTTTTTTCTCCAACGCAGCCAGACGGTTCATCACAATGACACAATCTTTTTGCTTCATATTGTGCCAATCCTTATCATGGTAGGAAGATGTCCACTGTAGAAAATGGAAGCCATGTGCAGCCTTACCATGCGCGCGCGGTACCCCTCCAATCAAATCAGGAGGGTACAGTTTCTGTTCCTCAAATGGAAATAGTATAGGGAAAAGGTTTTTATTGATAAAGGTGAAACCCTCGCTCAAATCCGCTACGTCAATAACACCAGTAGTAAGTCCTTTGCAGATAACGCAATCCTTCTCAAGATTTTCGGAATTAATCTCCAACGATTTCGGGATATTATCATGGGGTCGCTGGGCTCTGGCTGAACTATATACAATTCGATCACCATTTCTTGGGTCCACCTGGCAAATCCCGTCTGGTATATATTCGGCGATGCCCTTCTCTTTATAAAAGAACTCCAAGAGATTGGGGAATGGGATAGATTCTACATTTACTGCTTGCAGGATGGTTTCCAAGGTTTGATACGTAAGCTTTTGGGCCATATCTTAAAAGTCCACGATCAATCGAATTCTTCACCAATTGCTTGGAAGAAATCCACAATCTTGTTGTCCCAAGTGAAGTAAGGGATTGTAATATCATAAGCCTTCTTTCCCATTCTATTCTTCAGATCTGTATCAGAAAGCAGCAATTCAAGTGCATAAGCAAATCCCTGTACATCATCTGGTTGGACAATAATTGCACCTTCGCCAAGAAGTATATATTTGTCATCGCGTTTAGCGTAGAAAATCTTCTCGGCTTGTGTTCCCAATAAATACTCTTTCGCAAAAGGAACTAAACTACTTGCAACAACTGGAATTCCACTTGCGGCAGCCTCCTGTGCTGACATTCCAAAACCTTCCATTATTGAAGGCGTACAATAAACATCGCTGATTGAATAAAGTATGGGCAAGATTTCCCAGACTGATCCAACGACCGCAGTGTGTGATTCCAAATTATTGGAGCGAATTAAACTATTAAGTTCCAGCGATAATTCTTTTTGTTTATCATCAATAGAAACCAGCAATAAAATGTTTGGTTTTCGAGGAAGCAATTTTGCAAGTGCTTCAATCAGGATTTTTTTTCGTTTTGTTGTATCCGTGCGGCTGATCTCCGTTACAATACTACTTTTTCGCACCTGTTCTACTGGTAACCCCGAATGTTGGCTAAGGAATTGCCAAACAACATTATCATCAGAAACGGC
>JAUWPO010000101.1 GCA_030611505.1 Chloroflexota bacterium | reverse complement strand
TTGGTGATCGCCCGCTTGGAGACCGGATTAAAGTAAAGGGATTCATTAACATCCCAGGGGTTCGCTTGATAATCCTGAAATCACCAGTATTTCTTTGATCTGCTTATTCTTACCCAATCATGCGCCGGGATCTCATCCCGGATGTGCTTTTCATCCCGGTGATCCCATCTATTATGAACAGCCAACCGGAACGTCCACTCAGCGTAACGTTATACACCTGGTTAGTGTTAATCATATCAGTGAGCAACATAGTCCGCACCTTCAGGGCGGCGCTACAATGGGAATTCCTTTCCGATTTACTTATCATTCACCCAATCTACCTGCTGTTGAGCGGATTGATTTGGGGAATATTAGGACTAATTCTCACCTGGGGCTTTTGGCGGGGTTTGATATGGATGCCGTTTGTGACCCGCTGGGCAGTATTTGCATATTTAGTTTATTATTGGGCAGATCGAATCTTCTTAAGTAATCCGGTCAGCCGTAATACGAACATTGTTTTTATGGTTAGTTTGACGGTTATAATTATGCTTTGGACATTATGGATATTTTCAAGAGAAAACGTCAGGCAGTTTTTTGGAGAGACGCATGAGTGATGATCCCAAGATTCAAGAACTTAGAGATTTAAAAGCACAAACCCGTGTTGGGGGAGGTCCTGAGCGTATTGAAAGACAACATAAACGCGGTCGCATGACAGCTCGCGAGCGGATTGATCTTCTCGTTGACAGAGGATCTTTTCGCGAACTTGACGCTTTTGTTGTTCATCGGACGCACGATTTCGGCCTCGAGAAACAAAAATACCTGGGTGACAGCGTTGTTACCGGGTGGGGGACGATTGAAGGGCGCTTGGTGTATGTCTTCTCACAGGACTTCACTGTATTTGGCGGCAGCCTCGGTGAAGCACATGCTGAAAAAATATGTAAGATCATGGATATGGCCCTCAAGAATGGGGCTCCAGTGATTGGGGTAAACGATTCGGGTGGCGCCCGTATCCAGGAAGGAGTGGTTTCACTCGGAGGTTATGCCGACATTTTTTTACGAAACACTCTAGCTTCTGGAGTAATCCCCCAAATAAGCGCCATTATGGGACCGTGCGCCGGTGGGGCTGTGTATTCACCGGCTTTGACGGATTTTATTTTTATGGTCCGAAAATCGTCTTTCATGTTCGTGACCGGACCTGACGTTGTGAAGGCTGTTACCAACGAACAGGTTTCATTTGAAGACCTGGGCGGGGCGCGGGTTCATTCGGAGATCTCAGGTGTGTGTCATGTTGCGTCCGATAGTGAAAGTGATGCATTTTTCCAAATCCGCAAATTACTTTCCTATCTACCGCAGAACAATTTGGAAGATCCTCCTTTTGTGCAGCCCAATGATGACCCGCTGCGAATGGCGCCAGAATTGGATACTATTGTCCCGCATGATCCCACCAAACCATATGATATAAAAGACGTGGTCCAATATATCGTTGACGATGGTCAGTTCTTCGAAATTCACGAAAACTACGCCACAAATATCGTGGTAGGATTTGCGCGCCTCGGCGGGCACAGCATCGGCATTGTCGCCAACCAGCCAGCAGTCTTGGCGGGTGTTTTGGATATCGATTCTTCGGAGAAAGCGGCCCGGTTTATTCGGTTTTGCGATGCATTTAATATCCCTCTTCTGACGTTCGAGGACGTGCCAGGATTTCTGCCGGGAACTATACAGGAACATGGCGGCATTATCCGCGCTGGTTCGAAGCTGTTGTATGCCTATTGCGAAGCTACGGTGCCAAAATTAACGGTCATCACTCGTAAGGCGTTTGGGGGCGCATACGACGTTATGAGCAGCAAACATATCCGCGGCGATTTGAACCTGGCATGGCCAACAGCGGAGATTGCTGTTATGGGAGCGGAAGGGGCGGTAAACATAATATTCCGTAAAGAGCTGGCTGAAGCGCAAGATCCTAAGAAACGTAGGGCTGAGTTGGTTGCCGAATACCGGGCAAAATTTGCAAACCCATACGTGGCAGCCTCCCGGGGCTTTATCGATGACGTGATCGAGCCGCGCGAGACACGACCGCGCCTGGTCAATGCCCTGGAAATGCTGGCAAACAAGCGCGACTCCAATCCACCCAAGAAGCATGGCTGCATTCCACTTTAATTTAATGATTCACGGTGATTATCTGCTAGGTTGAATGGCAGGTTGGATGACGATATTATCCTTAAACGGTCATAATTTGTATGTTGAAGAGGCAGGTCCTGCAGACGGGCGAGCAATTATTTTACTGCACCATGGCTTGGGTTCACTCAAATCATGGAGAAAACAGTTCCCGGTACTGGCTGCTCACGGCTATCGAGTGATTGGATATGACCGCTGGGGATACGGAAGATCTGATCCCCGCCCTGGATTTTCAATGCCCTTATTCAAAGAAGATGTTAAAGATTTAGTCTCCCTGATGGATTATTACGGTTTGGAAAAGGCTGTTCTTACCGGTCACAGCGATGGGGGCACGATCGCCTTATATTGTGGAGCACAATACCCGCAGCGGGTATCCCTTTTGGTAACCGTAGCTGCCCACATTTATCTGGAAGAAAAGATGGAGCCGGGTATTGAAGGACTGCGGCAGATGTATGAGGATCAACCAAAATTTCGAGAGGCACTACGCCGGGAGCATGGCGACAAGGTCGATGATGTGTTTTATGGTTGGTATGATGGTTGGCGAGAAGAAGAAAACCTGGATTGGGATATGCGCCCATTCTTGAAGCACATAACCTGCCCTGTGCTGGTAGTTCAAGGGTTGGATGATGAGCATGCCATCCCGCAGCATGCACGTGACATCGCTGCTCAAATCGCGGATTCCGAATTATGGCTCGTCTCCGGGGCGGGTCACATGCTGCCGCAGGATTATCCAACGGAGTTTAATGATAGATTGCTTGATTTCTCTCAAAAATGCCATGCAAATGAACGGCAGTCTGTGGTAAGCTAATCTGGTAAAAATAATTTGGCTACCTGACACCCAGTAATTGTGTCAGGTAGCTTAAAAATAATCATCCTAAGGAAAAAAGGTACAAGCATAATCAGAGATATTACTTAGGGAGAAATGGATGTTCACTAAAGTATTGATCGCCAACCGCGGTGAGATCGCGGTACGTATCATTCGAGCCTGCCGGGAATTGGGTGTCCAAACTGTGGCAGTGTATTCCGAAGCCGACCGGCAGGCTTTGCACGTCCGGCATGCCGATGAAGCATACTTGTTAGGTCCCGCTCCCTCGCGTCAGTCCTACTTGCGAGGGGACAAGATCATCGATATCGCTAAACAGACGGGTGCAGGAGCCATTCACCCGGGCTACGGCTTCCTTGCTGAGCGCGCGGATTTCGCAGAAGCGTGCCTGGATGCCGGTTTGGCTTTTATCGGTCCAAAGCCATCTTCGATCGCGGCGATGGGTGATAAATCTGTTGCCCGTTCGACTGTATCTTCTGCAGGAGTTCCGGTCGTCCCGGGTACAGAGGGTAAGGGGGCTTTAGGGGATGAAGAACTGCTGGCTTTAGCTCCCGGGATAGGATTTCCACTGCTGGTAAAAGCCACAGCGGGTGGAGGAGGCAAAGGGATGCGAGAAGTTCGCTCTCTAGGCGAGATGCCCTCCCTTATCCATGCTGCACGGCGTGAGGCTGAAGCATCCTTCGGCGATGGTGGTGTTTACCTCGAAAAGTTGCTTGAAGGAGTGCGTCACATCGAGATACAAATTCTAGCAGACCAGTTCGGAAACGTCATTTATCTGGGCGAGCGCGAATGCTCTCTTCAGCGCCGCCACCAGAAACTTTTAGAGGAGGCGCCATCACCTTTTATTGGTGATGATGAAGACCTGCGCCATCGTATGGGGATGCTCGCGGTTCGCGCTTCCCAAGCAGTGGAATATGTAAATGCGGGCACGATTGAGTTCCTGGTGGACAAAGATAAGAATTATTACTTCCTCGAAATGAACACCCGCCTGCAAGTCGAACATACTATCACAGAGATGGTCACCGGTGTGGATATCGTCAAGGAACAAATCCGCATAGCTCGCGGCAGGCAAATGCGCTACTGCCAGGATGATATCCATATGAACGGATGGTCGCTCGAGTGCCGGATCAACGCCGAGGATCCATTTAACAATTTTTTGCCTTCAACTGGTCGCATCTCCCATATTCTGCTGCCCTCCGGACCGGGTGTGCGAGTGGACACCGGCGTATATCCTGGTTTTGAAGTCTCTCCGTATTATGATTCGTTAATTTCTAAAGTTATCGTTTGGGGTGAGACACGCGCCGAGGCAATTTTACGTATGCGCCGTTCGCTGGAGGAGTACAAAATAGTAGGAGTGCGCACAAACATCCCCTTGCACCAGAACCTGGTTGAATCAACTACCATAATGGCTGGGCGGTATGACACCCGTTTTATTGAGGAACGGTTCTCAATGCAGGTAGCGGAGAGCATCCGGGACAGCCAGTCAGAAATTGCGGCTATCTTTGCCACCCTTGTTGCCCACCAGCAGACTCGTCAAGCGGCTAATATTGTTCAACACGCCGAACGTGACACCAGCAACTGGAAGTGGGTCAGCCGTTGGGAGCGCATGAAGCGGTGATTGGGATATCTAAGCAAATTCGCCCTCCTTTGATCCTTGGAGACAGATTATGAGATATGTCACGACCATTGGGGACCGTGAATTCATAGTCGAGATTGATGGAAATCATAATGTCATACTCGATGGCAAGACTTTTGAAGTAGATTTCGATTCAATCGGCGACCAACCCGTTTATTCCCTGCTCATCGACGGGCAATCCTTCGAGGCCTATGTCTATGCGGCTGATAACGTCTGGCAGGTGCTCTTGTTCGGACGTTTCTACCCTGCTCAGGTTGAGGATGAACGCGAAAGGCGTCTGCGGTTAGCGGCTGGAAGCACTGTAAGCGAACGCGCTGAGTTCTATCTCAAAGCACCCATGCCCGGTCTGGTTATCGACCTGCCGGTGAAGGAAGGGCAGCAGGTTGAAAAAGGCGATGTGCTGGTCATTCTCGAGTCAATGAAAATGCAGAATGAACTCAAGTCTCCGCGTCCTGGTATGGTTGCACGTTTGGACGTTAAAATAGGTGAAAGCGTTGAGCAGCGCCAGACGTTACTGCGCGTTATTTAACAACCAGGGAGGTAGAATTGGAAGACCAGGAGCTGGAAGTCAAATTTTACGTAGCGAATTTTGAGTCCCTCAGGTTGCGTTTGCTTGAATTGGGAGCGCAAGAGGTACAGGCTCGTACTCATGAAATGAACCTGCGCTTTGACACACCTGAAGGTGAATTGACCCACAAGATGCAGGTCTTACGTTTGCGCCAGGATACGGCTGCGCGTATGACTTATAAAGGTCCGTCGGAATCCAAAGATGGAGTGCGTGTACGCCAGGAAATTGAATTTACCGTCAGCGATTTCCATGCCGCCCGCAGGCTGCTGGGAGAGCTTGGTTTCTTTGTGGCGATGATCTATGAGAAATACCGCCAGGTCTACGATCTTGATGGGGTTTCAGTGACTCTGGATGAGATGCCTTATGGAGATTTTGTCGAGATTGAAGGTCCGGACACAGAACGCATCCGGACGGTAAACAATCTTCTGGGATTGGATTGGGATGCCAGGATAATGGAGAGTTATGTCGTCCTGTTCAATCGCATAAACATGGAGTTGGATCTTGGCTTTCGAGACTTGATTTTCGAGAACTTTGTGGGGGTGGATGTATCGCTGGAAGCTTTGAACCTGAAGCCGGCTGATTTGTAACCTCCCGCCAAACCTCCCGCTGGTTAGATAAACCTCCCGCGGGTTTCGTTTTACCTTCAAAAACCTATCATTTCAAACCCCCATTTACGTCTAATAAAAATCGCCTACTAACCCGCGGGAGGTTGCCCGTCACGAAACCCGCGGGTTTGGAAGTAGTTTGTATAAGGCGTAAGGAGGATTTTGGAGTGATCTGTTCTTGAAGGGAATAAGAAACCCGCGGGAGGTTGTCTGTCACGAAACCCGCGGGAGGTTGTCCGTCAAGAAACCCGCGGGAGGTTTCTCCCAATAAATCTGTTTTACTTTTCCACCCTGCTTTAAGAGAAGTGGGAGCATAGATTCCAGTTTAGGCGGGTCTTTGGTGGTTAAATACTTTTTCGAGGGTCCCATTGTATCCGGCAAAGACTGCGCATAGTCTTCTGTTGTATCCTTGGATCCTTTTTCCACAATTCGTCGCACCTGACGTGCCACCGCTGGGGCGGGATCGATAACGCGCACTTTGGGACCGACAATATCCTGGATAAGGGGGATCACGAATGGGTAATGGGTACAACCCAACACGATCGTATCTACTCCCTGTTCCAGCATAGGCTGCAGGGCATCCTCCAGGATGTCCCTGGTAAACGTGGAATTTAAGAAACCATTTTCAATCAGTTCCACCAATCCGGGGCAGGTGTGCTGGATTATTTTCACGTCACCCGCGAAACGTTCTACAACCGAAGCATAAAGGGCTCCCTGGAATGTCGCCGGAGTGGCTAAAACGCCTACCACGCCGCTGCTCGTTTTTTCAACCGCCGGTTTCACAGCTGGTTCCATGCCCACAAATGGCACATCCTTGAAAGTTTGACGCAGATGCTCTAAAGCGGCAGCGGAGGCGGTGTTGCATGCCACCACGATAACCTCTGCACCTTGTACGATCAGGTAGCGTGTAATACCCGCCGCGTACTCGCGCACTTCTGTCTCCGGTCTCAAACTGTAAGGGACGTGAGCCTGGTCTGCCAGGTAAAGGGTGACCGCATGAGGTAGCTCATTCCAGATGGCACTCAAAACGGATAGACCACCGACACCCGAGTCGAACACGCCGATCACTGGTTTGTACTGTTTGGGTTTCGAGTCAATCATAGTTATAACAATCATAATTATAAATAGAAGACGCAGCTATAGATGAGGCTGCGCCTTCTATAATAAATCCAGCTTTGCAATTACCACGACCGGAAGAATTTTCTAATTCTTGCGATAGTATTGGTTTTCAGCTCTTGTTCTGGAATTTTCTATAACAAATTAAGAATTCACTAGAACTTTTGTTTCAGGCGCGCACTCTTACCCGTTCTATCGCGCAAGAAATAGAGACGAGATCTGCGAACGCGCGAATGGCGGTCAACAATTACCTTTTCTAAGCGCGGCGAGCGTAATAAAAACGTTCTCTCAACACCAATACCGTTGCTGGCGATCCTTCGAACTGTAAAATTACCGTCGTTCCCGCTTTTCCGAATCCGGATGAGGGTGCCTTTAAATTCCTGGGTACGTTCGTGAGTTCCCTCTTTGATGCGGATAAATACTCTCACCATATCCCCGGAGCGCAGCGCAGGTATATTTGGATTAACAGGAGATTCGACGGATTTTATAATTTCATTCATAGTCAGAAGTCCTTGCAGTTTATTATTTTTCCTCGATAATGATACTTAGTCTAAGCACAATATAAAACCGCCCAAGGCGGCACGGCTTTGGATTATACCACCAATTTTGTAGGGCGGATATCCCTATCCGCCGAGTCGTTGGGTAAACAATTCGCCATCGGCAGGTATGGAAACCTGCCCTACGTGGGTGTTTATGGTACTGAAACCTACCCTACGGAGTTTGTAGGGCGGATATCCCTATCCGCCGAGTCGTTGGGTAAACAATTCAACGTCGGCAGGTATGGAAACCTACCCCACGAAGTTTGTAGTATGGAAACCTGTCCTACGAAGTTTGTAGGGCGGATCCCTACGAAGTATGTAGGGCGGATATCCCTATCCGCCGAAACTTTACTTATTGCCGCGAATTTTTGTTGTTCCTCGAGAATGGGAGCCATGTGAATCTCAGGTATAATTTAGACATGCCCAGTATCACCAATCTTGAACCCATAGACTACTTAATGATCGGGCACCTGACGATCGACAACACTCCATCAGGACCGCAATTGGGAGGAACTGCCACTTATGCTGCGCTGACGGCGCAGGTCTTGGGACTGCGTGTCGGGATTATCACAGCCTGGGGGGCTGAGATCGACTCGGGTGCTCTTGAATCTATCCCCATCCTTAATATTAACTCTGGGCGCAGCACCAATTTCCAGAACATTGATACTCCTGTTGGTCGAGTCCAGCGCATCTTGCATGTCGCTCCTCGTTTGGAGAGCTGCCATATTCCCGAACCCTGGCGTAGGGCCAGGATCGTCCATCTGGGTCCGGTGGCTCAGGAGGTAGAGCCTGCCCTCGTTCACCAGTTTCCTGCGGCATTAATTGGAGTGACCCCGCAGGGCTGGCTGCGCGCTTGGGATGAGGATGGGCGGGTGTATGTCACGGATTGGCCCGCAGCCTCTCAGATATTACAGAATGTGGGCGCGGCTGTGATCAGCATTGATGATTTGGACGGCGATGAAGGTCGTGTGGAGGAGATGGCGGTCTCATGTCCGGTGCTGGCGGTGACTGAAGGGAAACAAGG
>JAUWPO010000153.1 GCA_030611505.1 Chloroflexota bacterium | reverse complement strand
CATCGCCAATGGATTCCCGGAAAGTGTGCCAGCCTGGTAAACCGGTCCAGAAGGCGCAATTAGCTCCATGATATCTCTTCTTCCACCATAAGCACCAACCGGCAATCCACCTCCGATCACCTTTCCCAATGTGGTTAGGTCAGGCTGAATGTCGTAAAGAGTTTGTGCTCCGCCAATGTGCACACGAAAACCGGTCATCACCTCATCAAAAATCAACAGGGCACCATTTTCCTGAGTGAGGTTTCTCAATCCATTTAAGACGCCCTCATTGGGGAGTACAACCCCCATATTCCCGGCAACAGGTTCTACAATCACAGCCCCAATCTCTCCAGGAAACTGCTGGAAAAGAACAGCCACTGACTCTAAATCGTTATAACGCGCAACCAGGGTATCTTCTACCGTTGCAGGAGGAACACCAGGTGAGTCTGGCAATCCTAATGTAGCCACACCGGAACCAGCCTGCACAAGCAGCAAATCGGCATGCCCGTGATAGCAACCCTCAAACTTGATGATTTTATAACGATTAGTGAAAGCACGCGCCAGACGTAAAGCAGTCATGGTGGCTTCAGTGCCTGAATTTACGAAGCGAAGCATTTCGATATTTGGCATAAAATCCTGGAGTAAGGTCGCTAGCTCCACTTCTAGCGGGCTTGGAGCACCATAGCTGGTTCCCAACGAAACTGCCGTTTCGAGAGCCTTGACCACTACTGGATGTGCATGTCCTAAGATGAGCGGACCCCAAGAAAGAACATAGTCAATATAGCGATTTCCATCTACGTCATACAGATAGGGTCCTTCACCGCGTGCAATGAACAACGGCTGTCCACCGACAGCGTTGAAAGCACGTACGGGTGAATCCACTCCACCAGGAAGTAAATCTTTTGCTTTTCGGAACAATTCAACAGAACGATTTAGATTTAATGGCATCAGAATCCCTTTCTTTCCCAATTTTTTTCTTTAGTGTATCAGTTTGTAAACAAAACGGTGCGAGTATCTTTTTTAAGAATTCGCTCTACTGCTAATTCCCCAGAGTGGATGCAGTCAGGGATGCCTATACCTGTGTAACCATTTCCCGCTAAAGCTAAACCTGGCAAGTTGTCTAATTCGCTTTCAATGCGAGAAAGACGACTTACGTGACCAACATTATACTGGGGCATCGCTTTTTCCCAAAGGAATACGTGGGTTTGCAGGGGTTCGGCTGAGATTCCCAGTGTGAGACGCAGCTCGTTACGTGCAATAGAGAGTAATTCGGCTTCATCCCAATCGATATGCGCCTCTTGTCCAGCTCGACCTATGAAGACCCGCAGTAAGACATTTTCTTCTGGTGCACGGTGAGGGAACTTTGTTGACGTCCAGGTGCAAGCCAAAGCTAAGCGACCTTCTTTGCGCGGAATGACGTAACCGTAGCCATCTAATGGGCGCACCAAATCTTCTTTTCGAAAGGCTAATGAGACTGTTGCTGTGGTGACATACTCTATTGCTTTAAGTTCTTGAGCCAGATTGGGTGTCAATTCAGCCACCAAATCGCCAGCAGTGTAGCTTGGTACAGCCAAAATCAAGCCAAAGGTATTAATTTCCTGACCATCCTGTAGTAACAATGTATAACCTTCATTCTCTTGACGAATATCAACTACCGGGGTGTTCAAACTCAAGTCAACCTGTGCATCTTCTAATTCTGCAACCAATGCTTCAACTATTTCTGCCAGTCCGGTTTTGAGAGTCAAAAATAAACTGCGCGAACCTGGAGCAGGTTTTCTGCCATTGGCAGCTCGGCTACGACGCGCAGCTAACGCTCCCTTTACAAGCCCCCCATGTTTTATTTCTAAATCACGTAAGTAAGGAAAAGTCGCCTGCAGGCTGAGTTTATCGCCATCACCAGCATAGATACCGCTCATTAACGGCTCCACCATCCTTTCATATGCCTGCCTGCCTAGACGGCGTGTTACAAAATCTCCCATGCTCTCTTCCCCAATCTCAGACATGGGCGGTATAAAAAAATCCATGCCCATGCGTAATTTGGCGGACCATGATAGCAAACCCGTACGTAACATCGATGCGATATTAGTGGGGATCATCATAAACAATCCATCTGGCAGCGGAAGGAGTTTATTATTGTGTAATATATACGTATTCTTTTGGTGAGGATTGGTCCCTTTGAGACGATGCGATATACCTAAATCTTTACACAACTGTACGCCCCAAGGCTTGGTAACAATGAAAGTATCCGGCCCGCCCTCGATTACGAAACCATTCACCCGTTTAGTGATGATCTTACCTCCCCAATACGAATCCGCCTCCAGAAGAGAAATCTTGAGAGGAATATCCAAGCTTGCTGCCTTTTTGTGGGCATAATAAGCAGAGGCTAGTCCCGCAATTCCACCACCAACTATGGCTAAGTGATTCATCATCAACAGTTTTCCAAGGTTTTAAAGATGTGGTAAAGGTAGCTTTTTGATTAAATCGATAAATGGCGGCTGTGGTTTGGGATCAGGGTTGAAAGGATACCACCCTAACTCAGCACGTACTGCTTGTTCCTTTAGCTCAGTAGAACCCCAAATAAGAGAAGCGCCAATAGCACCTAAAAGTGCAGCTCCCCAAACGCTGGGGACAAAAATGGATGCAACAATTACAAGGAATCCCAATCCCATTATATAGGGCCACCAGTAATAACCAAGAGAATATTCAATACGAATAACCCAAAAAAAACCAAACCCTATGATGAATAAAGTAGCAATGCCGAGGAATAGACCGAATAAATTCATATACTACTACCAGGGATCGAATCTAATTCCTCGGGTGACAATTGCCTCCCAATTGGATTTCGATCGAGCCAAGCAATTGTTGTGGCTTGATTGCTTTTGGCGAGTAATCGTGCGTGTCGAGGATTGGCAGGATTGGCTGGGGCGTGTCCTTTCTTGATGCGCTGGTGCTGGCGAAAAAACTCAATTGAATCCCATAAAAAGGTGATCCCAATGATCCCTAACGCAGCAGACAGATTTAGGTTATCAGCAACTAAAGCCCCGACCTCCATGGTCAATCCGAGCAACAGTGCAACCAACGAAGGCAGCCATATTGTGGGTGAGATGTATTCAATTTTACGAACTGCGACATGTCCAAACCAGATACCAAGGAATGCGCTTGTAGCTGTTATGAGTCCGATATAGTTAGGTATCATAGAAATTATTTTAATTTGTTATTGGGGGTTCGTACAAACATGACGGGTCGGACTCGAGGTAATCGCCAGTAATGCCAAATGCCCGGCCGCGTTGGCCTCCACAGACATCTCGAAAATCGCAGATTCCACACTTGCCTTTCAACTTGCTGTACTCACGCAGATCTCGAAAAATAGAAGCGTTACGGTATACATCCACCACGTCATCGTTGCGCACGTCTCCGGCGCTAATTGGCAGGAAACCGGAAGGCATAATCTCGCCCAGATGTGAGATAAACATAAAGCCATTGCCGTCATTGACGCCCTTCGTGGGCCGGTGCAGCCCGTCAGCATACTGGAACCCAGCACCCTGGAAGGTTACTGACTGACCATCTTTCATTTCGGCTTTTCGGCGCTGGATCGCCACCCGGCGGTACATCGGTGCTGCAGTTGCTTTTATGTCAAAAGGAGCATCTAAGGACAAATCATACAGCCAATTGAACAATCGCTCATGCTCTTCAGCGGTGATCAACCATTTGGCTTGGGCGCGTCCAGTAGGTACCAGAAAGAACACCGACCACTGCACCGCACCAACTTCTTCAACAAACGGCACCATCTCCGGAAGGAACAGGTGGTTAAAAGTAGATACAGTAGTGTTGACTTGAACGCTTAAACCGATTTTGTCTGCATTATGCAGGATGCGCATGGTTCGGTCCCACGAGCCCTTAACCTGCCTGAATTCATCATGGACTTGCGAACTGGGCGCATCCAGGCTCAATGCAATCCGCCGGATGCCGGCCTCTTTTACTTTCTGTAAACGTTCAACTGTTGGCAGTGATGTAGCAGTCGGCGTAAGAGAACAGCGCAAACCCTTTTCAGTAGAATATGCGATCAACTCATTAAGATCACGACGCATCATAGGATCCCCTCCTGTGAATATCAGGATAGGGCTGCCGAATTCAGCCAACCGGTCGATCAGCTGGAAACCTTCTTGCGTGGTAAGTTCCAGCGGATCACGCCTGTGCTGGGCGTCCGCCCGGCAGTGTTTGCAAGCGAAAGCGCACGCACGTGTAATCTCCCACGCAATGGTGAAGGGAGCCTTATCGAAATCGGCATGGACCATGCGCTGGTCATGGTACTTACGTTCTGAGGCAGCCTTAGGTGCCAGCGAGGATTCCTTTACTACCGTTGATTCAAACGACTTGTTAGAAGACAACTTTTTCTCCAATAATTTTCGATTTGGGTAATACCATCAATTGTTCATCCAAGGTATAGCTTCTTTGGCATGGTAGGTCAGTATAAAATCGGCACCGGCGCGTTTGATCGCGGTTAAGGTTTCCAAAACCACAATGCGCTCATCCAACCAACCATTGGCCGCGGCTGCCTTGAGCATGGCATATTCCCCGCTCACATTGTACGCAGCCAGCGGTAGTTCTGGATGAGCGTCCTTGACGCGGCGGATCACATCCAAGTAAGGCAACGCCGGTTTAACCATCAACATATCAGCCCCCTCATTTACATCGATAGCTGCCTCTTTTAGGGCTTCCAGCGCGTTGGATGGATCCAATTGATGAGACTTGCGATCTCCAAACTTTGGTGGAGATTCAGCCGCATCACGGAATGGGCCATAAAAACCGGAAGCATATTTCACGGCATAAGAAAGTATTGGGATATGTTCGAATTGCTCGGAGTCTAATGCCGAGCGGATGGAGCGAACCATACCGTCTATCATACCGCTGGGTGCAATGATATCTGCACCGGCTTGAGCATGAGACAATGCTACTTTGTTTAAAATTTCAAGCGTGGGATCGTTGAGGATAGATCCATCTGGTTGATTGGGATTCAGCTTTTGATCTCCTGTATTCACGATTCCACAGTGACCATGGTCGGTATACTCACATAGGCATACATCAGTGATTACCACCAAGTCGGGGACAGCATCCTTGATAATCTTTATCGTCCGCTGGATAATTCCATCTGAGGCAAAATTTTCTTTTCCTATAGAATCCTTTTCATCAGGAATGCCGAATAGAATGATGGCTGGAATCCCTAACCGGGCGATCTCTTCTGCTTCAGCCGGCAGTTTATCAAGCGACCATTGAAACTGCCCCGGCATGGAAGGTATTTCTTTCTTGATACCATTTCCAGATCGCACAAACAATGGATAAACAAAGTCACTAGGATTCAACCTTGTCTCTCGAATAATATTGCGCAAACCGGATGTTCGCCGCAACCGGCGAGGGCTGGATACTGGGTAAGGAGGAAGAATTGCTTTTGTCATCATGATTCGATAATTCCTTTTTCACTTTCCTGTCGGAAATAATCTTCCATCGCTGAGATTAAACCGGCCTGAGTGTATGTCTGAGCAACGATATTTTTTTGGAGACCATGCTGGTAGGT